>NZ_JBBCQL010000369.1:0-2432 GCF_037149975.1 Chryseobacterium sp. VD8
ATTAAGCTTGAAGAAAATAAAAATTTATTAAAATAAGTAGACCGGAATTCTTAAAAACAGAAACAAAAAACCACCCTTGAAAAAGGATGGTTTTTGTAGACTCACAGGGATTCGAACCCCAGATGACTGAACCAAAATCAGTAGTGTTACCGCTACACCATGAGTCTCTGTTTGTTTTAGTGGTGCAAATTTACAGCTTTTTTTATTACATACAAGAAAATATTAAACTTTTTTTTAAATTTACTGTATATTTTATTCTCGGAAATGATGCAGATCGACTTCAATAATCTCAATATTAATCAATTATCCTTTAAAACAGAATTCGAAATCAAGGTGAAGAATTTTCTGGAAGAATGGTTCTCGGATTCTGATACCGTAAAAGTACAGACTTCCGGTTCTACGGGAACTCCCAAAGTTTTTGATATTGAAAAAAGCAGAATGATGAATTCCGCAGAGATGACCTGTGATTTTTTGAGATTGAAAGAAGGAAATACGGCTTTAATCTGTCTTCCGGTCGAATATATTTCCGGGAAAATGATGGTCGTTCGTTCAATGATGAGAAAATTAAAATTAATTGTTGTTGATCCTTCGATTAAACCCGTTGAAACTTTAGATCAGTCTGTTGATTTCTGTGCTATGACGCCGTTTCAGGTGGAGAATTCTTTAGATAAACTGTATCTGATTAGAAATCTGATTATTGGCGGAGCCGCAGTTTCCGAAGACCTGAAAAAAAAGATGAAGGAAATTTTGAAAAAATCAGATTCTGAAACCTATATTTTCGAAACTTACGGAATGTCTGAAACCCTTTCTCATATTGGTTTGAAACAAATTTTGCCAGAGCATGAAGAATATTTTACGGTTTTTGAAAATGTAGAAATATCTTTGGACGAAAGAAACTGTCTGAGAATTTTTGCCCCAAAATTAAATCCCGAAATTCTTCAAACGAATGATTTAGTTGAAATAAAAAATGGAAAACAGTTTAAATTTCTCGGGAGAATTGACAATGTGATAAATTCAGGCGGTGCAAAAATTTTCCCTGAACAGTTGGAGGCTCTGGTGAAAAAAGAAATTCCGAATGAAGTGGTTTTCTTAGGAATTGATGATGTAAGTCTCAGTCAAAAATTGATTGCAGTAATTGAAGGCGAAAAATCGGACGATTTAATTAAAAAAATAAGAGAAATTCAGTTTGAAAAAAGTTTTCACAAGCCGAAAGAAATTGTTTTTGTTGAAAAAATTCCGCGAACGCCCAATGGAAAAATATCGAGAAAAGAACTTTTAAAATTGATTTTATGAAAAGACAACTGATAAAAATTGCAGTTATTTTTGGCATTTTTCTTACCGGCTCGATGTTTTATTTTCAATGGAGTATAAGAGAAGCTGAAAAACAGGATCAGTATGAAGAGCCATTATTCCAAAATAATATTGTTATAAAAGGAATAATTGATGATATAAGCGATTCCGGTAATCATTGTTTTAATATCATTTATCTGAAAAGTTTTAAAAGTACAGCGCATTATTTTAATCCTTTCAGAAAAAATACTTATCCCTATGCAATTAATGGCAGAAATTGTGAAATATATTCTTGGGCTTGTGTGCATGATGTGGAACGTGGAGATTCAATAATTATAGACTCCAATAAAAGAAGTTTTTTGATTATTAAAAAAGATACGGTGAATAATTTAAGAAGTGATTTGTCTTTTGTGGATGGAGAACTCAATTATATAAAAGAACATTCAAAATTGAAATTTTAAATGAAAGATTTTACCAGAGAACTAAGCTTTAAAACTTCCCGCAGCAGTGGAGCAGGAGGACAGAATGTGAATAAGGTGGAAACTTCCGTAACGGTTCTTTGGAATGTGCAGGAATCCGGATTTTTTAATGAATTTCAGAAAAACTTAATTCAGGAAAAACTCAGAAACAGGATTAATACAGAAGGATTTTTATTTTTAACTGTTTCAGAAAGCAGAACGCAGCTTGCCAATAAAAATAAAGCGACGGATAAGATCCTTGAAATCGTGAATAAAGCTTTGGTTGTACCCAAAAAGCGTCTTGCCACAAAACCCTCAAAAGCGCAGAAGCAAAAAAGATTAGATACGAAAAAGAAATTATCAGATAAAAAAGAGAACAGAAAGTTTAAATATTAAACGGATTTCAGTATTACGGTTGATTTTTTAAATGTTAAACTTTATTTTCTTTGACATCAATTCACATATTCGTTTTATTTTTGCGGCAAATTTTTAAACTAATGATCAAAAAACTATTCGCATTGGGTTTATTCTCAATCTCAGTATTTTCTTTTGCACAAAAGGTTTCCATTTCTACATCGGTAGGTTATGCGTGGAGACTGGCAAAAACTCCGGACAATATTCCGAGAGATCAGAAAGAATACATCAAAGGAATTAAAAGCGGTCTTAATTTCGATGTTGCATTGC
>NZ_JBBCQL010000370.1:0-2390 GCF_037149975.1 Chryseobacterium sp. VD8
GATCTTTACACAGTGTGAGATTACAGTTGGCCCGCAATTTTTTATGCATGAAATACAATTTGGGATTGCCCGAATTCTGCGCTATCAGATCATCATAGATCGCGTTAATCTTTATCTGATTTTCCGTAAGTTCATTTTTGGTAAAGAGACCATTATCAGAAAGAAATTCGATCTTTTTGGTCGAATACCAATCCCATAAAGTCGGGAAATAAGAAATATAATCGTTGTATGAAAAAGCTTTATCATATTTTATAAGAGAAATTTTTCTCATTTTATCTTTTTGCAGATTAAGTTCCTGATATTTTTTATTCAGATAATTTTTAAAATCAAGCTTGCTCCATGTCTCGATCTGCGAGAGATCCTGAGAATTGATATTGGTACGCTGTTCGATCTCCCAGGAATGTTGGTTGTAATAATCAAGGAAAAAACCGTTCAGCAGAACTTCAAATAATATCCTGTCATCGTCTTTCAGTTGTTTTTCTACCTCACTCAGTTTTTTGAAAAGCCTGCTTACGGAGTCGTTCTTTTCATCGTCCTGTGTTTGGTTTACGATACTGAATTCTGCCTTTAAAGACTGAATAAGCTGTAAAATATTGTTATCTTTCATCGCCTGTTTCTGTATTTCTGAAATAATGGGAAGATTAGATTTATACGCTCCTTTCTGGGAATTTGCTGATATTTTTTTCCATTGCTCTTCATAATATTTCTGGGCGGAAATCCCCGAAAAATTCAGCAGGAGAAGCAAAAGCATAAAAATCTTGGAAAATCTTTTCATATATGTTATTTTTGATAAATGAATTTCTTAAAAGTACTGAAAAAATCCGTTATAGACAGTCAGCTTTACGTATCCTTAACGGGAACTCTTTTTGCAGTATTTTTCATGCTGGAGCAAAATACGTTCCGCTATCCGACGGTTTTCCTTCTTTTCATAACGTATTTCAGCGGTTATCTGTATACCAAATACCAGAAAACAAAGCATTTTTTTAAAATTCTGATTCTGAATGCTTTTGCAGGAATCATCTGTGCTTTTTTAATTATTCATAACCATAATGAAGTACGGTTGATGAAATGGTTTGTGATCGTTGTTTTAGGTTTACTGTACAATAGCTTTTTTCTCGATGCCTATATCCGTAAAATTCCTCTGCTGAAAGTATTTTATGTAGGTTTGGTCTGGGGACTGATGAATTGCTGGCTTAGTCTTCCGGAATTCAGTATTTCCATCTTTCTGATCAGTTTTTTCTTCATTACGGCTTTGGTTTTACCTTTCGACATTCGGGACATGAATGTAGATACCGTGAAAACGTTTCCCACGATGATCGGCATTCAGAACACAAAATATCTGGCTTATCTGCTTATTTTTATCAGCAATATTCTGTCTGTTTTTTATCTTGATTTCAATTATGCTCTGGCATTTTTTCTTTCTAGTATTGTTACTTACATTTTTATTTATTTCTCTGAAAATGAAAGAGATGATGTATACTTTTCTTTTGGCGTAGAAACTTGTTCGGCACTTCCCTTTTTATTTTTAGGAATAATGAAGTATTTTTGACGAATGATTATCAAGAAGCTTTCCCTGTACAATTTTAAGAACCACACCGAGAAAAAATTCGAATTTTCTCCGCAAATCAACTGTTTTGTAGGGAATAACGGCGTGGGAAAAACCAATATTCTGGATGCGCTTCATTATCTTTCCGTAGGCAAAAGTTTTTTGGGAAATACGGATCTCAACAATATTAAAAATGACGAAGATTTCTTTACGATAGATGCTGAAATTCAGAATGATGACAGTGAAGACAACATCAAAGTACTTCAGCCCAAAGAAGCAAAAAAAGTCATTAAGAAAAACGATAAAAGCTACGACAGAATGGCGGATCACATCGGATATTTACCCAGTGTGATGATTTCTCCGTATGATTCAAATTTAATTTCAGATTCGGGAGAAAGCAGAAGAAAATTTCTGGATTCTATGATCTCACAAACGGATTCTGAATATCTTTTTGATTTAATTCAGTACCAGAAAACCATTCAGCAGAGAAATGCTTTGCTAAAATATTTCGCCAAAAACAGGGTTTGGGATAAAGATTCACTGGAAATCTATGATGATCCGATTATTAAATTCGGAACAAAAATTTTTACTAAAAGAAAAACATTCGTTGAAAAATTAAATCCGATTGTTCAGAATTTCTACAGGATTATTTCCGGAGGAAAAGAAACGGTTTCTGTACTTTATGAGTCTCATTTGCTTGAAAATTCCTTCGAAAATCTACTGAAGGAAAGTCTGGAAAGAGACAGAATGCTGACTTACACTTCGAAAGGAATTCACAAGGATGATCTGCTTTTTGAAATGGATTCCGTTTTAATTAAGAAAATAGGTTCTCAGGGACAGCAGA
>NZ_JBBCQL010000371.1:0-2376 GCF_037149975.1 Chryseobacterium sp. VD8
GATCGCAAGATTGCTTCAGGGACTGAGTGTGGGCGGAGAATACGGTGTTTCGGCAACCTACCTCAGCGAAATGGCAACTGCCGATCGAAGAGGATTTTATTCCAGCTTTCAGTATGTGACTTTAATTGGCGGACAGTTAATTGCATTGGGAATTCAGCTGATCTTACAGAAATTACTTTTAACGGAAACCCAACTGGAAGATTGGGGATGGAGAATTCCTTTCGTAATCGGAGCCTTGCTTTCTGTTATTGCTTTATACCTGAGAACCAATCTTCATGAAACCGAAGCTTTTGAGAATAAAAAAGATCTGGGTGAAAAGAAAAAAGGAACTTTAAAAGAACTGCTTAAACATCCGAAAGCCTTAATTACGGTTGTCGGATTAACGTTGGGAGGAACACTGGCTTTCTACACCTACACAACGTATATGCAGAAATTTCTCGTAAATACCGTTCATCTTACCAAAGAAGAATCTACTCTGATTTCCTTCATCTCCCTATTTATTTTCGCCTGTCTGCAGCCTGTTTTCGGAGCACTGTCGGATAAGATCGGAAGAAGACCGTTACTATTAGCTTTCGGAGTTTTGGGAACTGTCTTCACCTACCCTCTTCTGAATGCTTTAAGCCATACAACCTCAATGTGGGGCGCATTTTTTCTGATTATGGCTGCTTTAATTATTGTAAGCGGCTATACTTCTATTAATGCGGTCGTAAAAGCAGAACTTTTTCCTTCTGAAGTAAGAGCTTTGGGTGTAGGATTACCTTACGCTTTAACGGTTGCTATTTTCGGCGGAACTGCAGAATACATCGCACTTTGGTTTAAACAGGCGAATGTGGAACATTATTTCTACTGGTACATTACTGTCTGTATTTTCTTTTCTTTTGTAGTGTACGCCACAATGAAGGATACAAAGAAAACCTCAACGCTGGATAAAGATTAATTGATGATAAAAAAAGTTCGGCTCAGGTTCCCTGAGCCGAACTTTTTTATTTTAATGATAAGCCTGCTTAAATTTCTCTAAAATATTGTCCAGATTATGCCTCTGAACATAAACACTCTTCACCTCTTCATACCTCGGCGATTTATAAAAAACTTCGTGGAAATCCATACTGCCGTTTCCTACTTTTACCACTTTCTGTACTTCGATATTCAACTTTCTTAATTCGTCTTTAAAAACCTGAAATTCATCTTGTATATTCTTCATCTATATTTTTGGATTTAATTAAAACTATCTCTTTACATCAAACACCCTACCAAAACAAGGGGGTCGTGTTTAAATTCTGAATAAAGTTAATGAAATATTCCATACAAACATAAGATTTAGACAACATTTTAATAAAATATTTACGACAATCTAAATTATTTTATAATATATATACATTTTTAACAGATTTAACGTTTAAATAAATAATTTAAAAACTTAATAACAATGACGCTTAAAACCGCTTTTACCGTAGCACTTTTATTACTGTTTAATTTTTTCAGAACCCAGAAGCCGGAATTCAGAGCTCCCGATTATGCTTCCATTCAGAAGAACATAGAAGATAAAAAGTCGGAGTTTTACTATCCCGATCTCCTGAAAAAACTAAAACAGAACGATACCCTCATTACACAGGAACAGTACCGTCATCTCTATTACGGATATATCTTTCAGCCAGATTATGAACCGTATAAAATCGACGATAATCTTGAAGAAATGACGAAATTCTACCGTGGAGAAATATCTGATAAAGATCTGCCAAAAGGAATTAAACTGTTCAGACAAACTTTGGAAAAAAATCCTCTGGATTTAAGGGCAATGAATTATCTCGCTTATATGTACCATCTCACCAAAGACGAGGTGACAGCAAAAAAGATTTCACGTAATTTTCACGGATTACTGGAAGCATTTCTTTCCAGCGGAGACGGAATAACGTGTGGAACAGGCTTTCATGTAATTTCCATATCTCATGAATATGTACTCATGAATATGTTTGAAATGGAAGCCAAATCGCAGAGTTATGACGGAATGTGCGATTATCAGGAGTTTGAAAAAGGCAAATATAAAATTGCCGGACTATACTTTAACGTGAGTAAACTTTACGGGAAAATGTCCTTCAAAAGATAGATTTGTTTACGTCTTATGCAACTGTAAAAGGTACAAATGATGAGGAGTATTATTTTCTTTGAGAAAGTCAATATACTATCCTATTATTTATCAGCAGGTTTAGCGACATTTGCAGTGAGAGTCTAAGTTTGATTAAACAAGTTTGATGAAGTTGTTTAAAGTAAAAGAGTTTGCTCCTTTAGGAGCAGAATCTGTGTAGAAATAAGAATAAATCCGTCAATCAATCCATAGGATTGATATCTTAAATACGATACATTTTCTAAAGATAGCGT
>NZ_JBBCQL010000372.1:0-2376 GCF_037149975.1 Chryseobacterium sp. VD8
TGGGATATCCAAAAACAAATGACGTTTCTTTAATGGTCATGTTTCCCATCATTTTAGTGGGCGGAATTGCCGGAATTTTAGCCAGTCAGCTCTCCGTAATCATGCTTAAAATGAATGACTGGAAGAAAAGAAAACTTAAAACAGACCGTGCGAACGTAGCATTTTTAATTTTCTGCGCTCTGATCATCGCTTCTATCGCTTTTTTTATCAACCGGGAAATATTGGGTTCCGGAAAAGAAATTATGGAGCGTGTTCTTTTTACTTCAGAAAAACATGAAGACTGGTACGTTCCGGTTTTAAGAATGTTGGGTCCTGCCCTTTCCTTCACTTCCGGCGGCGCAGGAGGAATTTTTGCCCCTGCTTTAACAGCCGGAGCAAGTATTGGTTCTGTAATTTCAGGATTCATTCATTTAAGCCCGAATGAAACCAATGTTGTTGTTTTGGCAGGAATGGTTGCTTTTTTAACGGGAATTACAAGAGCACCTTTTACATCGGCAATCATTGTTCTGGAAATGACCGACAGACATTCTTTAATATTTCATCTTATGTTAGCCGGAATGGTGTCTTCCATTGCCTCCATTTTGGTAAGCCGACATTCTTTATATGACGTCATAAAAGTGAATTTTTTAACGGAGATCAGAAAAGACGACCGTATGTAAAGTTCAGGGGTTTGGGTTTAAAGTTTATTTCTCAGAAATGCTTCAACAGCCAAAAACCATAACTAACAACACTCCACCATCAATTATTTTCAAGAAAGACTCCTCTTATATTGCATATTACAAATATATTGTCTACTTTTGCACCTCGAAATAATTAACAAATTTTTTAACATTATGAACAATTACGAAACTGTTTTCATTTTAACTCCCGTTCTATCTGAAGCTCAGGTGGAGGAAGCAGTAAACAAGTATGTAGATCTTATCAAAGAAAAGAACTGCGAAATCGTTGCTAAAGAAAACTGGGGATTAAAAAAATTAGCTTACCCGATCCAATTGAAAAAGAACGGATTCTACACTTTAATCGAATTTAAAGGTGAAGGTTCTGTAGTTGCTGATTTAGAATTGGCATTCAAGCGTGACGAGAGAGTAATCCGTTACCTTACTACAAAACTAGACAAACACGCTGTTGACTACGCTGTAACTAGAAGAGCAAAAGTAAAAGCAGCTAAAGCTTAATTATTAACCCTATTTTTTAAAAAGACAAGACATGGCAATAGACGAAATGGCTAAACAAGCCTCAGCTGGAGGAGAATCTGAAGTAAAATTCCTTACTCCGCTTGATATCAATACAAAATCTGAAAAGAAATATTGTAGATTCAAAAAATACGGAATTAAGCACGTTGATTACAAAGATGCTGATTTCTTATTACAGTTCGTAAACGAGCAAGGTAAAATCTTACCAAGAAGATATACAGGAACTTCTTTAAAATACCAAAGAAAAGTTTCTGCTGCAATCAAAAGAGCAAGACACTTGGCGTTACTACCATACGTAGCTGACTTATTAAAATAAAAAAATTGCAATTAGCCATTAGCTTCTCGCTTTTGGCTTTTTGTTGCTGAATTAATTTATAAATTCTAACGATGTGAAGAGTAAACCGGAACATAAAATCCGGAGCTCTAAACTCTAAAACGGACAACAACAATGAACATTATCCTAAAAAAAGACGTAGAAAACTTAGGTCTTGAATTCGACACAGTAAGCGTAAAACCTGGTTATGCAAGAAACTTCCTTATTCCTCAAGGGTACGCTTTATTAGCTACTCCTAAAAACATCGCAGCTTTAGAAGCTACTTTGGAGGCTAGAAAAGAAGAAGAAGCGAAATTGGTTGCTGCTGCAACTGCTGTAGTTGAGCAATTAAAGAAAACTTCTATCACAATCCCTGCAAAAGTAGGTACTGGTGATAAATTATTCGGTTCTATCAACAATGCGGATCTTGCTGAAGCTTTAGGAAAAGCAGGGGTATCTGTAGATAAAAAATACATCAAAATTCCTGGAAACACAATCAAGAGAACGGGTAAATTCTCAGCTCTTGTTAGACTTCACAGAAACGTTGAGTACAACTACGAATTCGATGTTGTATCTGATGCTCCGGTTGAAGCTCCAAAAGCAGCTCCTGCTAAAAAAGAAGAAGCATCTTCTGAAGAAGCTTAATCAAGACGAGATTTTCTCAACATATAAACCACTTCAACCGAAGTGGTTTTTTTGCGTCCCTGCGACAGACTGAAGGTCTGCGAACGCAGTTCTGAAGCAACGAAACAATCTCTTACAACACAACAATTGATTATTACATCAACACATCTGTCATTTCGACGAAGGAGAAATCTACCTTCCAAGCAGAACATCTCTATATTTTTCAGGAGCTATTTCCCGCTTTCC
>NZ_JBBCQL010000373.1:0-2366 GCF_037149975.1 Chryseobacterium sp. VD8
AAGAACTATCTCCAAGAATTCAAAACGTACTTTGTAAAATTCATTTCCATATCTTTTATTCGGTCTTCGAGAGCTGTAATTCCTTTTGTAAGATATTCCTCTTTTTCAGGATCAGTCAGCGTATGGATTGCATCAAAACCCGGTGCCGGAGTAGAAATCGGAACGGATAATTCAATGGTGTTGCCGTTTTCATAAATATAATAATACCAGTCTTTTTTTTCTAAAAGGTTTTTCATGATTATTTTTTATTGGTCTTAAAACATTAAAATATAATTTCCTTCATTCAGAATCTAACCATCTATGATCTGATTTTTTCAGCCTCTTCAATATTGTATTCAATTCTCTTATCATCTTTTAATAAAGAACTGAAAACCTCAAAATATTCCTTAAACCTGTGTTTATCGTAATGAACGATAACCGGAAAAAGCTGACTTGCCTGATAGTATTTTTTATTTTTCAAACCACTTTTCATCGCCTCTTCAATTTCTTTCAATAGCGGTTTGCAGTCTTTTTTCAACAGAAAATCTTTCAAACAGGATTCGAAAAACCTATCTCCGTAAATGCTTAAGAAATGTTTTACATAAGGATATAATTCCTGTTCTTCTTTTCCATTGAGTATCGAAATGTATAATGCATCCACGATAACATCATACACATTATCTTCATTATAAATTCTGTGAGGTTCAAAGCTGTGCTTTTCATCCCATTTTTCAGAAATGAAACGGTCAAGCTGTACAAATCCTTCCGGAATTGCCCAAGCAACCAAAATAAGCATTGCCTGATAAGAAATGTAGACATTTTTATGATGAAGCAAAAGTTTCAGTTTTTCGACACGGTTTTCGTCGGTTTTACCGATGAGCTGCACTTCTGTGAGATCATAACCTTCTTCGCCATTTTCGCTGTAATAGTACAGCGTATCATATATTTCGTTTTCCAATTTTTCTTAATTAAATAATTTATTTCAGTTAAAATGTCCGTAACTTTAAGAGTTCCAGATCCGGATGTCTTCTAAAAAAAGCATATATCTTCCTGGTTGATATTCGCCGTAAGAAAATAAATAAATCAGATCATTTTTCTTCAGATAATATATTTCCAGTCCTTTTTCAGAAATGTATTTTTCAATAAAATTATTGATCTTTTTAAAGCTGTTTTCTTCCACCATCAGATCAAAACTTTCACGATCTGTTTGCTTTTTCAGTTCTTTTAACGGATGGTTATAAAAATCAGTCAGCTTGATTTTCTGCCGATTAACTTCAAACACTTTGTTCACACATTTTCTTTCATCTCCATCAAACAGGAGTTGCCTGAAACTTTCGGATGATATATGATAATCGAATGCTCCTCCGAAGATATCAATCAACAATTTTGCATATTCATCATTTTCGTAATCGAAATTTTTCACCGCCAAATGTCCTAAAGAATATCTTTTGTATAATTCGTTTTCAGAAAAAACAGTAGTATTCTTTATTATTTTTTCATCAATATCAAGTAATTGATTATAGATGGAATGATACATGGGAATTTCAGGAAATAACTTCATTAGTTCCTCCGTTTTCTGTGTAGCCAGATTAAGGGTATCTCTATACACTTGTCTCATTTTTTCACTGTTCAGTCGGATGTACATTTTGTTTGTTTTTTTAATTCTTCTACAGCAATAATATTTGCACAGTCATTTATCTTCACAGGATACGCTTTGCTGAATTTCAGATCTTTAAAATCAAGATTCTGAAACTGACAGTCAGAAAAAATTAAGCCATCCACTTCTACCAACTGAAAATTTGAGCCAGAAATTATACAATTTCCAAAATAACTCCAGCCTAATTTTAAATTCTTAAAAAGACAAAACTCCACGGAAGTATCATAAAACTCTGCTTTTGTTGTTTCACTTTCTAAAAAAATACAGTTTTGGAATCTACACTGGTGAAATTCACACTTTCTGAGATACGAATTTTCAAAATTGACCGAAGAAAAAACACAGTTAAAGAAAGAACTTCCGCCCAGATTTACATTTCGGAAAACTCCGTTTATAAATTTTGTATTACAAAACACAGCTGAATTTAAATTTTCATCAAATAATTCCATATTGCTCAACTCTTCATTTTCAACGTTCAGCTGCTCTCCTCCTTTATCATGTATCCAATTTTTATGAAGCTGTATTTTAATTTTTATATTTTCCAAATCTTAAAATTGAAATTTTATTCTTTTTGAAAACTTAAGATATTTTAATTATCGCGTTATCTTTTATGATTTTTTAAAATATCATTTTTTACCGTTTTATCATTTGTAAATAAATCATTCCGAAATCATCACATTACTTCCTTTCGTATGTGCGTTCATCTGCGGCGCGTAATAATTCTGAATTGTTG
>NZ_JBBCQL010000374.1:0-2358 GCF_037149975.1 Chryseobacterium sp. VD8
GGAAAATGAAACATTAACAGAAAACAATGAAGCTGCATTTGAACAAAATTCTTTACTGAAGAAGGGTGACAGTGTGACGGCGCGCGAATTTAAGGAAAAAGACCCGCCAAAAGATCGCGACAATTGGCGAATGAGTCCACAACAATAGTCTTTTATAATAGGAAACTAAAACCACTTCAGGATTTTGTTACATCGTATAGAAACCATCCGCTAATTTGATATACTATGAAAAAGCTAATTAACTATTTTCCGGCAGTTGTTGCTTATTTTTTTATATTTTTATTTTGCTATGCAGGCGTCAGTAAAATGAGGGATTTTGAAAATTTCCAGGTTCAGATTGCCCAATCTCCCTTGCTTAGTGCTTATGCGGGTTTTATTTCGTACGCTACCATTATATCTGAAGTGGTTATCGTTTTGCTACTGGTGATACCGAAATTAAGGACGATTGGTCTTTATGCTTCTTTAGGTATAATGTCTTCATTTACTGTATATATTTACCTTATTCTTCATTATAGTGATTTTGTACCCTGTTCGTGTGGCGGTATATTGGAGAAAATGGGCTGGACAGAACATTTGATCTTCAATATTGTTTGTGTTATGGCTGCGATTCTGGCAATACTGATTATTGCAAAATATAGACAGAATGTTTTGGTTGGACCTAGTTTATCAATACTTTGTATTATTGCGATATTTTCTTCGATTGTAACCTATCTTTTTTATTCATCAGAACATATCATAAAAGAAAAAAACAACTTCATCCGAAGGTTCCCACAACATCCTATCATAGAGGAAAAATCTTATGACCTGAAATATAATTCGTATTATTTTGCTGGCGCAACAAATGGTAGAATTTATTTGGGTAATCCCACTTCGCCTTTTGTCCTTCTGGCTATTGACAGGGATTTAGCAAAAGTTGATACTATACGTTTAGTTCCAGATCAGCTTCACACTTTTCATGCAGTAAGATCTTTAGTGACTGATAAGTATCTGTATATGTACGATGGAATTGTTCCGGCGATTTATCGATCAGAACCAAATGATTTCAGTGGTAAAATTAATCAGATAAGTTTTCAAGATGTTTATTTTGATCAACTTGCCGCCATTGGACCTGATAGTTTTGTGTTAAGAACCCAAAGCAACACTACAGGAGGGCTTATCTTGGGAAGCCTTAATCTTAAATCGAAAGAGAAAGTGAAGCTCTATCCAAATATACTTGAAAAACAGGTGGATGGTATTTTTGATGTGGATGGTAAGCTACATTACGATGAATATGGTGGTAAGATCTGGTATGTTTACAGTTACCGAAATCAGGCATTAGGTACCAGCAGGAATCTTGAAAACATTGATAAGATCAAAACCATAGATACCGTAAGCATTTCTAAAATCAGAGTAGTGCAGTTAAAAGACGGAAGGAAAAAGATGTCAGCACCACCTGTCGTCCTAAACCCTAATTCTTTTGCTCATAGAGGGCTGCTGTTTATTCAATCAGGAACAATGGGGCGCTATGAATCCAGGGACCTATGGAATAAAAATGATATTGTAGATGTCTATGATACCGAATCTTCAAAATATTGGGGCAGCTTTTATGTACAACGCCGCGGAAGTAAAAAGATGTCTCAGCTGCTTGTTACTGACCAGTATCTTTTTGTATTGGCAGGAAAACAGATTACCAGCTATCGTATTGCGCAAACTTTAGCCCGTAATTTTAAACATGGGGAAAGCCGAAAACCCGATCAGAGTAGGCATAACAAACAATAATTGTATTATGAAAACACTTAGAAAATTCATCTTACCGGCAGTAGTTGTAATTTTTGGCGCAGGAAGCGCCTTTGCCACCAATGTGAACAAAAATGCTCACAAAGCTGTAAAAGACGGTTATGTATTCAGACCAGGTGAACTGGAGGAATGCCAGAATACCCACATTTCATGCAGTGATACTGGTAGTGTCATTTGTACGGCAAATGTGGGAATGGGTACAGAGAATTTACGTGATCTTAGCGGTACCAGCTGCCCAAACAATCTGTTTGAGATTCCACAAAATTAATTAACATCAAAATTGAAGGATGCTAATCAGCATCCTTCTTTGATAATCCTTTTTCTATCCAGTCAACACTGTTGTCTCCCTTCAGATAAAAATCAAACCAGTCTTCAATCCTAACGGCTATATCCAGCAAATTTTTTGTGTTGGCAAGCCCGTGTCCTTCATTAGGATAAACGATAGCAAATGCAGTTCTACCACTTCTTTTTAGACTGAGAAAATATTCTATAGTCTGTTGCCAATCAATATTCTGATCATTAGAACCAGTCCATAAAAGGATTGGAGCTCTTACAGAATCGGCATTGTAGACCGGACTATTT
>NZ_JBBCQL010000375.1:0-2312 GCF_037149975.1 Chryseobacterium sp. VD8
AGATCCGTTAAGAGAAAAAGAAATCATTGATATCGAACTTCAGCTGAAAGATCTGGAAACGGTAGGAAAAGCAGTTGAAAAAGCTAAAAAGTTCATCAAATCCGGTAAAAAAGAAGATGTTTTGGCATACGAAACACTTCAGAATCTTCAGAAATTTTTAGAAGACGGTAAAAATGCAAGAGAATTTGCAACAGATGATCTTACGAAATCTATTATCGGAGACGTTCAATTATTAACCAATAAGCCGGTTCTTTACGTTTGCAACGTGGATGAAAATTCTATTAAGAACGGAAACGAATGGATTGGTAAAATTGAAGAAATGGCTAAAAATGAAGGCGCAGAAGTCGTTGTTTTAGCCGCTCAGATTGAAGCAGACATCAATGAACTGGAAACGTACGAAGAAAGAGAAATTTTCCTTGAAGAACTTGGTCTTACGGAGCCCGGAGTTAACCGACTGATCAGAAAAGCCTATGATTTATTGAAATTACAGACTTATTTCACAGCAGGGGTAAAAGAAGTAAGAGCTTGGACAATCGGAAAAGGCTGGACTGCTCCTCAAGCGGCGGGTGTAATTCATACCGACTTTGAGAAAGGATTTATCCGTGCAGAAGTAATCAAGTATGATGATTACGTCAACTACGGTTCCGAAGTAAAAGTAAAAGAAGCCGGAAAACTTTCTGTAGAAGGGAAGGAATATATCGTAAAAGACGGTGATATCATGCACTTCAGATTCAACGTATAAGAATAAAGTATTAAAGTTAGTTATATTGAAAAACGCTCCGGAGCATTGCTTCGAAGCGTTTTTATTTAATTATTATTTCTTCTTCTAAGGTTCCAGTATAAAACGGCACTGGCTTTCCGCGCATTGTCTTCCATAGCTTCTGCAAAGCCCCGTTTGTGGATCAATACATTGCATTAATCCTCCTGTGATGGATCTAAGCTCTTTTTTATTGAGCTTTTTCCCATTTGTTAAATTCTGATTTTTCATAATAAAAGTATTTGATTTAGTTAAAACTTGTAAAATTACTAAGGTCTGCACTGTATCTGACCACAGACTTTAGAAATTGTTATGCAGCCGTATTCATTTAAAACAGGACAAGGAGGATCGATTGTTGGACAAATTACACAATTTAGCAATCCCCCTGTAATAGAACGCAGTTGCTTTTTGTTTAATTTTCTTCCGTTACTTAAATTTTGATTTTTCATAATAAAAGTTATTTGGTTTAGTTAAAATTTATGAAATTATTAAGGTCTGCATTCTTTTTGTGCACATGCCGGAGAGATTTTTGTGCACATTACCTCACAAGGTGGATCAGTGCAGATTATCGGTTCCATACAATTTAATAATCCCCCTGTAATAGAACGCAGTTGTTTTTTGTTCAATTTTCTTCCGTTGCTTAAATTTTGATTTTTCATATTGAATATTTTTAATTTGACATCACTAATATATAAAATAATTCAATATAAATCACTTTTGTTTGATAAATTTATAAAATTATTGTTTGGGATTTCGGAAATAATATTCCGTACATTTGAATTTTACAAATTTCAGTTATGGAAAAGATGCAGCATACTTCCTACACTTCGCTGGATGACTTTTACAGAGAAATGACCGCAAAACTCGGAACGGATATCGAGACTATTTTTCCGAAAGGGCTTCATAAGGAAATCGGCCATTTTAATGTGTTTGATATTGCCCAAACTCTGGAAAGAGCAAAAACAACTTCTGAAATGCCTTACAACAGAAGAAAATATTACAAGATAAGCTTAATAAGAGGCAGAAACAGGGCGGAATATGCAGATAAAATTATTCAGATAAAAGGGAATGCGCTTTTATTTGCGACTCCTAAAGTTCCGTATCATTGGATTCCAGAAGATCCTTTTCAGTCGGGAAGTTTCTGCGTTTTCACGGAAGATTTTTTTATTAAGGATAAATCGCATAATACTCTTGAAGATTTGCCAATTTTTCAGCCTGGAAATGTGCCTCTTTTTGAAATTGAAGATGATCTGGCAGATGAAATTGAACAGCTGTACGATAAGATGAAAAAAGAAATTAATTCCGATTATATTTTTAAGTATGACCTTATCAGGAATTATGTTCTGGAGCTTATTCATTACGGACAGAAGCTGCAGCCGGCTTCAAAATTATCGACGTCAAATGATGCTTCACTGCGTGTTGTTTCGCTGTTTGTAGAACTGTTGGAAAGGCAGTTTCCCATAGAATCATCGGATCAGAGACTGCAGCTGAAAACGGCAAAAGATTATGCAGACCGATTGGGGGTTCATGTAAATTATTTAAATAAAAAACTGAA
>NZ_JBBCQL010000376.1:0-2305 GCF_037149975.1 Chryseobacterium sp. VD8
TCAACTGGATATCACCACTTCTCTGCCTGTTAATCCCATTGATAATTCTTTGTTTAATCGGTTCAGGGATAGAAGATTCTGAAACTTTATTTACAGGAACAGCATATAAATCTGAAGGATCACTCTCAATTTCTTTTACGGTGAAATCTACAACGTCTTCTAATTTGATATTATTTTCTTTGAGTAATTTTCTATCGAAATAAATCTGGTAATTGTCCACCGCATTAATTAATTTATCAACCCCGAATTTTTCTTTTAATTTAAGATTGACGTTTTTATCCATTCCGTCTCCGAAGAAACCTGTCGTAATTTTATGTTCCTGTAAGAATCCTACAGAATGGGCACCGCCATGATCTGCCGAAAGAAAAACAGTGTACTGTCCTTTTCCTACTTTGGAATCCAGATAACTGAAAAACTGGGCTAAATCTTTATCAAGTCGTAAATAAACATCTTCCACTTCGATGGAATTCGGACCAAATTTATGTCCTGCGTAATCCGTTGATGCCAAATTGATGGCTAACATATCCACAATATCGTCTCCTCCTAACTTTTCACCTTCTATTGCAGCTTCTGCTAATTTCAGCGTTAATGTATTTCCGAATGGCGTATAACGGATATTGTCTTTTTTAGCCTGATAATCTGCGGCTAAATTGCTGTAAGGAAAAGTAGGGGTTTTGGCACTTCCCAGCAATCCTTCCCATGAAGAATTATCAGGTGAACTTTCTGTATACTGATCGATCGGAAGCAAAGTATTCCAGCCGTTGGCAACCAATTTATCCGGTAAATCCTGAGAATTAAAGGTTTTTACCCACTGCGGAAGATCATTCATATACCAGGAA
Source organism: Chryseobacterium sp. VD8 (assembly GCF_037149975.1). NCBI lineage: Bacteria > Pseudomonadati > Bacteroidota > Flavobacteriia > Flavobacteriales > Weeksellaceae > Chryseobacterium > Chryseobacterium sp. VD8. Next base: position 840 of record NZ_JBBCQL010000376.1, read on the forward strand.
CTTGTGATAAAGTCTCCTGTGGAATCATCAAACCAGAACGCTCCGTTCGGCGTATGTCCTGCCGGTAAAATAGAAGCTCTGTCTTTTAAAGAAACCCCGATTACTTTACCCTGAAAATTGGTTGCCAACCTAAGTTCATCGGTAACAGTGGTAGACCATAGATTTTTCGGAGAATGGCTTCCCACTTTTGCGTTAGCTGTTCCTACAGGCTTTACACTTTCATCTGTGGTACAATAAACATTTTGTCCGGTTTCTTTATCCATCCAGTCGTTTCCTGCGATCCCGTGAATTGCAGGAACGGAACCTGTGTAAATACACGTGTGTCCTAAAGCCGTAACAGTAGGAACATAATGGATATGAACATTATTTAAAGAATATCCTGTATTTAAAAGTCTTTTGAAACCGTCGTTTCCATATTTGTTATAAAAACGGTACAGATAATCCCATCTCATCTGGTCCACGACTAAACCTACTACGAGTTTTGGTCTTTCCAACTGAGAATTTTTGTTCTTCTGCGCATTGATTGTAAGTACGGACAAAAAAGCAGCCGCTGCAACCGAAATTTTCCTAAGCATCCCGTAAAATTTTTATTGTGGACAAATTTACGGGTTTTGAAAGTTTTGATGTGTGAAATTTTATTTAATTTTGATTAAATAACTATTACCTGACACTTAATGACGGAAGAAGAAATTCATCTTCATCAAAAATTCTTTGAAAACTGTGCGAAAGAATACAGAAATCTGGCAAAAGAGCTCATCTTCATGCTTGTTGAAATTAAAAAAATCAAACTCAACGAAGATTTTCCATTTCTCACGTTTAACAAATTGAAAGAAAACCCCAAATTAAGCCGTGGAAAGGTACAGGATTGGAATTTCTTTATACACGGTTATCACTGTCATTTCATCCACACAAAAACCAGACACGAAGTTGAAGCACCTTTTATGTTCGGAATGGATTTTAGTGATCTTGATCCTTATTTCTTTTTATTATTTATCGAAACAAATCCTTCCTACCAACCTCTTCCGTTCAACATTCGTGATAAATTTAAGGATGGTGAAAAAGTCTTAAAGATAATGCTTGAATTAGGTTTGTTTGAAAAAATCAATTCAAATATTGAAGAACATTCCGGAATTGCTGTAAAAGACAGAGAAAAAATCCAAATAAAACTCTATAATGAAGAAATGGATAAAATAGGGAATAAAACGAAATTTAACCTTCTGAAAATGTTCGGAATCAAAAGATTTTAATTAGTTTTGAAAGAACCACAAATATGTAAATATGTTTCGTAACAAAAACTTTTTAATCATGAAAATTTTCAGACCTTTTCTTTTTTCGATATCTCTGTTCTTATTCGGATGGCTGTTTATTAGCAATATTAACCTCATTAACGTTGCCGCAACGCTGAATAAAGCAGAAATCAATTCTGAAATCGGAAAGGTAAATGCATTCAGCAATATTGATCAGCT
>NZ_JBBCQL010000377.1:0-2296 GCF_037149975.1 Chryseobacterium sp. VD8
CTTCCATCGTGATCGGGAAATCTTTTGCCTTTCCGATCCTGATCTTCCAGTCTCCTTTTTTAATGGTGACAAACCCTTCTTCATATACACAGGTAATTTTACCTTCTTTAGCGAATTTTTTGATGTGCGGATTGTTTTCATCCATACTGAAAATGGCAACATTAGAATGGAGATCATTAACAATTCTCATGGAATATTCGTCATCGGCATTCATCACACTCCATCCGTTTTTCTTTACGCTGTCCAGCACTACCCTTTTTACCCGGGTAAGATCTTTCAGGTTATGAATATCGTTCATCCCCAAATGGTCTTCCTTGATATTGGTTAAAACACCAATGTCACACTGAGAAAATCCTAAACCGGAGCGTAGAATCCCGCCTCTTGCGGTTTCCAGAACGGCAAATTCTACCGTTGGATCTTTCAGAATAAATTCAGCAGAAAGAGGTCCTGTTGTATCTCCTTTCGTCAACATCGTATTTTGAATATAAATTCCATCCGAGGTCGTGAAACCTACTCTGTAGCCGTTGCTTTTAACGATATGGGAAATCAGTCTTGTGGTGGTTGTTTTTCCATTCGTTCCCGTTACTGCAATAATCGGTATGGTAAAAGGTTTTCCCTGCGGATAGAGCATATCAACAACGGGAGCAGCAACGTTTCTCGGCAATCCTTCACTTGGAGCCAAGTGCATTCTGAATCCGGGAGCAGCATTTACTTCGATGATGGCACCGCCGCTTTCTTTTAAGGGCTGGGTTAAGTTTTCCGCCATAATATCAATTCCGCAGACATCAAGACCGATGATTTTTGAAATTCTTTCGGCCATGGTAATATTTTCAGGATGCACCATATCGGTAACATCAATAGATGTTCCTCCTGTAGAGAGATTGGCTGTTGATTTAAGATATACCACTTCCCCTTTCTGCGGAACGGTTTCCAGGGTATACTGAAGTTTTTCAAGAAGCTCTGTGGTATCTTTATCAATTAAGATTTCGGTTAAAACATTTTCGTGCCCGTAACCTCTTCTCGGATCTTTATTTTCTTTATCAATCAACTGCTGAAGATTCAGTTCTCCGTCTCCTACAACGTGAGCCGGAACTCTTCTTGCAGCGGCAACCATTTTATTGTTGATAACCAAAACTCTGAAATCGTATCCGATGATGTATTTTTCAACAATAACTTTTCTTGAGTATTTCTGAGCGTGTTCAAGACCTGTTTTTGCAGATTCCCAGTCGTTCACATTAATCGAAGAACCTTTTCCGTGGTTTCCGTCCAATGGTTTAATCACAACAGGGTAACCAATTTTTCTTATCACACTTCCTAATCCTTCCTCATCTACGATAAGATCTCCGATAGGAACAGGAATTGCCGCATCGTGGAGCATTTTTTTTGTTAACTCTTTATTACAGGCAATATCTACCGCAATTGAGCTTGTATTTCCTGTAATCGTTGCCTGAAATCTCTGCTGATTTACGCCATAGCCGAGCTGAACCAAAGAGTTGGTTCCCAGACGGATCCACGGAATTCTTCGGGAAACCGCTTCTTCCACGATACTTCCCGTAGAAGGACCAAGACGCACTCTTTCTCTGATTTCTTTTAGTTTTTTTATACAGGCATTCAGATCATATTCTTCACCTGTTATTAAAGCTTCAGCAATTTTTACAGATTCTTCTGCAGCATAAATTCCTGCATTTTCTTCGATATAGTTGAATACGACATTGTATACGCCCGGAGTTTTTGTTTCACGCGTTCTTCCGAAACCAACATCCATTCCGGCTAAAGTCTGGATTTCCAACGCGATATGCTCAATAACGTGTCCCATCCATGTTCCTGTTTCGATACGGTGAAAAAAACCGCCTTCTACTCCTTCGGAACATCTGTGAGAGAACAAAGAGGGAATCAGTTTTTCTATTCTTTCTCTGAAGCCGTCAATTTTATTGGTTGGGAAATTTTCCATTTCTTCGAGATCCAATCTCATCTGTATCAGTTTCTTTCTTCTGATGCTCCAAATGTTTGGTCCCCGTAACGCCTGTATCTTCTCAATTTTCATAGTCTATTTGCATTTTTTTTGTTAACAATAACTCCATTTAAAATCAAAGATAATGCAAAACGTGAAACGAAACTATACCATGGTTAAACATTTATTAAAAAATGAATGAAAAATATTGAAATTTTTAAAATCTCAGGAATAAAGATCAATATATTGAAACTTAGTGGAATGTCTGCCGTCATTAAAGATTGTTTAATAAGGATTAGTAACAACCGTTTTATGTCAGCTGTTTAAATCTAAACTTGTCTGAAC
>NZ_JBBCQL010000378.1:0-2262 GCF_037149975.1 Chryseobacterium sp. VD8
TAATGTACAGCTCTTTGTCTGAAAAAAAGGGTTTGGGCATTTCATATTGACCGTTTTCGAACTGCCAGTAAAACGGGCCATTAAATTGATAATTATATGAAAAGTAAGACCGTACCAAATCGCTGTTTCCGGCTCCGGAAATATATGCGGCAAAGCGGTCGGATTGTGTTGCAATATAGTTGGTCTCGTAGCCTCCATGGGAGAATCCGATCAGGCCGACTTTCCGAAAATCAATTTCACTTATATCTTTTATCGTATCAAGGCTGCTATGAACACAAGCCAAAGCCGCTTCACCGGTCCCTCTATTTCCAAGACTAATGTCCGGCAAATACACAAAATAGCCTTTTTGGATAAGATTTCTGATATTGATGCCATCGGAAGGCCCTTCAAAGCCATCTTTAAGATACTTATTTTCAAAGTACCTTTGTTTTTCATAGATACTAACGAGCATCGGGTACTTTACCCCTTGATGGTAATCCAGCGGATAGATAAGAATACCATATAGTTTTTCTCCGTCAGGACCGTAATATTGTACTGTCTTCGATCTCAGATTCTGTAAAGCTGACAGGTCATGCTTATTTGTTATATAAAGTTCTTGCTCTTTTCTATTGTTGTAAAAGATCGTGGGAACGTCCTTCATTGTATTTTTGGTATAGGTTACTGCTTGTGAGCCACTGGCAAGATTAATAGTGCTAATATTTTCAGCCGTGGGCTTTAAAACAATATGAACGGACTTTCCATTGTATAGTGCGAGCGCAGATCGGTTTTCCTCACGATTATATAACCGAATAATAACTGGTTTTGAAGCATCGTATGTATTAGTTGAAAATTCCTTAATAAAAGTGGAACGTTCACCGTTCAATATTTGAGTTTCGTAACCATCAATCAGTGGCACCTTCTTCGTGATACCCTTTTTTATATCATATTCATATAATAATCCTTTGGATTCGAACAAAATTTTTTCCCCATTATCTGCAAAATAGCATCGTGGAAAGCCATATTTATGATAGCGCGTATATTCCACCGGCAGTTGCTTTTGTGATAGTTCAGAAAGATTGTATAATTTCCAGTATTGATTTTCTAATGTTATTATAAATTCTCCGGTTTTTGAGGCAATAATAATATTGCTTTTTATTGTAAGAGCAGGCTTTTTCGTTGAAATTCCAACCAATTCAGCTTCATAGGTCAAAACGTTCGTCGAATAGTCCTGACCTTTATAAGGATTGTATTTAAAATAATAGTCGGGATTACCAAAGTAAGCGGCTTTATCTTCATCACCGTAGCCGAGCAGCTCTCCTGTATTTGAATCAGTTCTCCACAGATAACTGCACTCAACAGTATCATCATAGAACTTTGTTTCCAGCTTACTGTCATTAGAATACCATATGTCCGGAGCGTTTTTATCATTTCGTTTCTTGTTCACGGTCAATGTCACGAAATACTGGTGTTGAGTAACGGGGAAAACTTTAGCTGATCTGATATTTAGGTCAACCTCCTGGCTGACACTAAATGGCTTTGGTAATTCCTGACCTGTATTGCTTAGGCTAACAATCTGGTTTTTCTTTTTTGCGCTATTTTCTGTCAGGATGATTGTGTTCTCCAGGTTTGAGTCAAGTACAAACTTTATCTTTTCTTCCCCTTCGTATATCTTAAAGATGTCTTTTCCTGAAATCATATATAAAGATTCTTTGGTTCCTTCTGAAACAACTGCAAACTTCCGCTGTTTTGAGGTAAGAATAGACCTTACATTTTTTACCATATTAATGGTTTTTCCTTCCTGATCAGCAATTAGGAGATCACCATCTTGTATCAGCAGGATAACATTAAAAACACTGTCGTAAACTGCATCTTTAACATTGTTCCACGATACTTTAGCAGTAGAGGGAAGTTTTAACAGCTCAGACGATTTTTGTCCTCGCAAGAACAGGTATCCATTGGGCGTAAAGGTTGTATATAGAGGAATAACATCAGATTTTTGATAAAATTCCTTATTAGGTTTTTGACGGTCGACAACTACAAGGGTATCACTATTTGAATCGTATGACTTCTGAAAACAAATCCATCTATCATTATGTGATATCTTCAGGAATTTTACATCATACACAGTATTCCTAAATCTCTTGGGAAGGTCTATTGACTTTTGTCCCAGGATTTGTACGCAGATTAGCATCACCATTCCCGAATATATTTTCAGCAAAACTTTCATTAATAGCCAGGATTTTGCGGGTTCAGATTTGGGTTCAGGATGAGTTCAGACTGTGG
>NZ_JBBCQL010000379.1:0-2236 GCF_037149975.1 Chryseobacterium sp. VD8
CAACTTTATAGAATATTTAACCAACCGTACCGATAAGCAGTTAGAATTTAAAGATATTTTACAGACGGAAAACTTTTGGCTGGTCTTTATTCTCGGGACTTTAGGAGTATATTTATTTGGAATTGTTACAGAAAAATTCTATCAGTCCTATTATAAAAGAACTAAAACGCACCATCAGGAAAAAACTGAATTCGTTGTTAAAAAACTGGAAGAAGAAATGCAGAATCACCGATTGGAAATTAATAGTCTGAAAGAGGAAAACAACAGATTAAGCAGTGAAATTTCCGCATCGGAAAGAAATAAAATAAACTTTACAAAGCAGCTTCAGGATTTACCAATGCAGACGAATACCAAGATCAATAATCTGAAACAAATGTTACTGACCTTTAAAGAAAAAGTGGAAAATCTTGCTCATATTTATCAAAGTCAGGTAGATAACGACAGACTTCCGATCTCCAAACCAGAAATGAAAAACCGAGTGAACATCTTTATGGAAGGCTGGAGCAAATATTTATTTGAAATTTACGCAGTTCCGAAAGCTGAAGCAAAAACAACTGAAGCCATTAGAGAATGCGAAAAATGGCTGAATATGATTGCTTTTAATGAAAGTTTTGCTACCGACTTCGCCCAAAATTAAACTTAAATATTCTATGAAAACAAAATTTACCTTAAGCATTTTAGCAATCACATTTCTTCTGTTTAATTGTCATAAAACACCTGATGTTGATATAAAGTCTTTTACAAAAATTCATGATTATAATGTACTGATTGTCCCAGATTTATCTAACAGAATCAACAAAGACATCCATCCTAAACCTGTAAACGACACGCTGTTAATCAATAATATAATAGGCAACATTGAGCATTTATTACAGACAAATAACAGACAAATGAATCAGCTTGATGTCTATAAACTGGATTTTATCAACCGGGGAATTCTGAACAAGAATGTAGTGGATCCAAAAGATCTGGAAATTAATTTCAAAAAATTTGAAAATAACTTATCGGCATCCTCTGAATACAAAAGAAAAGGTTTGAAATCTGATGTATTGAAATTTAAATCCGGGGTTTCAAAGATTTACAATTATTCTTTACAAAATTCTTCCGGTTCTGATGTTTGGAATTACTTCAATGAGACAATCAAAAGTTCCATCATAAATAATCCCGATAAAATTGATAGCATAGCAAGAACGATTAAAAATACAAAGAATATTGTTGTACTTTTTACAGACGGCTATATAGAAAGTACCAATAACGATTTGGGATATACATTCGACCAAAAATTAATAAAAAAAATAAGAACCGAGTTTTTGAATAGTAAATCCACTGACCTCGAAAAATTTATCCGTTCAAAACCAGAATATTTAATTAAAAAAACGTCTAATAACCTTCACGATACTAATATTTTAATTTTAGAAATGGTAGACAGATCGCTTGATAAAAATGGTTCAACAACCATTCAGCCAACAGATTTTGAGATCATGAAAATCATCTGGACAAAATGGCTGAAAGATTCCGGAGCATCACAAGTTGAAATTTATCCTGCATTTTCTAAAGAAACAGACTCTTTTGAAGCTTTAGAAAAATTCATGAAAGAAATTAAATAACTTAAACCTTCACAATCAGCTCCCTCTCAAATCCATTATACTTTTCCGAAATATAACCATGCGGATTGCAGATAATCTCCGTCTCCCCTATTTTGTATCTTTTCGGCGTGTGAATATGCCCGTGAATCCAATACAGCGGTTGATATTCCAGAATAAAATCCTCCAGATTGGAAACGTATGCAGAAGTTAACGGATCATTTTTAAAATGTTCAGGACTCGACTGTAAACTTGGGGCATGATGAGTAACCACAATATTCTTCATGCCCTTTGAATTTTCAAGACTTTCTTTTAGCCACAATCTCGAAAACTGATGAATTTTATAAATATCTATCGACCTCATCTTGGAATAAGAAGGATCTCTTTTAATTTTCTTATAATCGTTCATTCCTTGCTGACAGACAAATCCGTAATATCTCGGATCTCCGAAAACAGAAAAATCCGTCCACAACGTTGCGCCATGAAAACGAATCCCGTCAATATCTGCAAAACCATCTTCCAGCACAAAAACATTGGAATTTTCTGCGGCAGCTTTTATTTTATTTAACGTTTTAGGATAAGAACCTTTATAATATTCATGATTTCCCAACACATAAATCACAGGTTTATCGGGAATTTTTGTTTTAATCCAT
>NZ_JBBCQL010000380.1:0-2235 GCF_037149975.1 Chryseobacterium sp. VD8
GCTTTAGAAGCCAATGCATTTGTAACCACTTCAAGAGATTTAGACTTTTCTCTTACTGCAATTACATCACCTGCTTTAAGCAAATAAGATGGAATATTTACCAGCTCACCGTTCACAGTAATGTGTCTGTGAGAAACAAGCTGTCTAGCAGCAGATCTTGTTTTAGCAAAACCTAATCTGTATACTACGTTATCCAATCTGGATTCGCAAAGTTGTAATAGAACTTCACCTGTTACCCCTTTACTTCTGTGTGCTTTGTCGAATAAGTTAGCAAACTGTCTTTCTAAAATACCGTAAGTATATTTAGCTTTTTGCTTTTCAGCCAACTGAACTGCGTATTCAGATTTTTTAGCACCTCTTCTTTTGTTAGGACCGTGTTGTCCTGGCGGTTGGTTTTTTCTTTTCTCGAAGTTTTTGTCATCTCCGTAGATTGCAGCACCAAACTTTCTAGCAATCTTAGTTTTAGGTCCAATATATCTTGCCATAATGGGTAAATTCTAAAAATTAAACTCTTCTTCTTTTTGGTGGTCTACATCCATTGTGCGGCATAGGAGTCACATCAATGATTTCGCTAACTTCAATTCCTGAATTGTGGATAGATCTGATAGCAGATTCTCTACCTGCACCCGGACCTTTCACAAACACCTTTACTCTTCTTAATCCAGCTTCGTGAGCTACAGCAGAGCAATTTTCAGCTGCCATCTGAGCAGCAAATGGAGTATTCTTTTTAGAACCTCTGAAACCCATTTTACCGGCAGAAGCCCAAGAGATAACCTCTCCGTTTTTATTTGTTAAAGAAATGATGATGTTATTGAAAGAAGCCTGAATATGAGCTTCACCAATAGCTTCAACTTTTACTTTTCTTTTCTTAACTACTTTAGTTTGTTTTGCCATAATTCCTAACGATTATTTACTAGCTTTTTTCTTGTTAGCAACAGTTTTTCTCTTTCCTTTACGGGTTCTAGAGTTGTTTTTCGTTCTCTGGCCTCTTAAAGGTAATCCAAGTCTGTGACGTATTCCTCGTTGGCATCCTATGTCCATTAATCTCTTAATGTTCAATTGCACTTCAGATCTTAATTCTCCTTCTACTTTTACGTTTTCAGAGATGTATGTTCTGATTGCAGCCAATTCATCGTCATTCCATTCGTTGACTTTCTTGTCTTCGCTGATACCGGCAGCTTTAAGGATTTCTGAAGCAGTGCTTCTTCCCACCCCGTAGATGTAAGTTAAACCGATAACGCCTCTTTTGTTTTTTGGTAAATCAATACCTGAAATTCTCGCCATAATTTAATTTTAGCCTTGTCTTTGTTTAAATTTTGGGTTCTTTTTGTTGATTACGAATAGTACACCTTTTCTGCGTACGATTTTGCAATCAGCGCTTCTTTTTTTAATTGATGCTCTTACTTTCATTTTGATAGTATTTATTTTTTAACAATAGCCAAATGGAACGTATGCTCCATTTGGCAGATTGTTTTAATATCTAAATGTAATTCTCCCTTTCGTTAAATCATAGGGAGACATTTCTAATTTTACCTTATCACCGGGTAAAAGTTTAATATAATGCATTCGCATTTTACCCGAAATATGAGCGATGAGAACATGCCCATTTTCAAGCTCTACACGGAACTGAGCGTTCGAAAGTGCTTCCGTAATAACGCCGTCTTGTTCAATATGTTTTTGTTTCGCCATAAATTAATATCCAGTCGTTCTTGACAATTTAGACTGCATTAAGCCATCATAATGATGGTTCAGCAGATAAGTATTAATCTGTTGAACGGTATCTAAAATTACTCCCACCATAATCAATAGTGATGTTCCCCCGAAAAATAGGGCAAACGCATCTGTCTGAACAAAGGTTCCATGCACAATTGCCGGAAGGATTGCAAAGATAGATAAAAATATTGCACCCGGCAAGGTAATTTTTGATAAAATATCATCTAAATAATCAGCCGTCTCTTTTCCCGGTCTTACTTTCGGTACTAAACCTCCGTTTCTCTTCAAATCATCAGCCATCTGGTTCACCGGAATTGTAATTGCAGTATAGAAAAACGAGAAGATAATAATTAATAGCGCGAACAATACATTGTACTGCCAGCTAAAAACATTCTTGAAACCTGCAAGAAAAGTATTGGACTCATCTACTTTCGTTAATAAACCAGGTACGAACATCAATGCCTGAGCAAAGATAATCGGCATTACGCCGGCTGCATTCACTTTCAATGGAATCCACTGTCT
>NZ_JBBCQL010000381.1:0-2185 GCF_037149975.1 Chryseobacterium sp. VD8
TGAACAGGCGAAACACATGCAGGGGAAAACTCATGAGGACATCAAAACAATCCGTCCGTTGAAAGACGGGGTAATTGCCGATTTCCATGCTTCTGAACACATGATTAAGGAATTTATCAAAAAAATTCCTGGAATTAAAGGGAAATTTATTCAGCCCGCATTAAGAATCGTGATCTGTATTCCTTCCGGAATTACAGAGGTTGAAAAAAGAGCGGTAAGAGATTCTGCCCAGAAAGTAAACGCTAAAGAAGTTCGTTTAATATACGAACCAATGGCTGCCGCAATAGGGGTTGGAATCGACGTACAGAAACCTGAAGGAAACATGATCATCGACATAGGTGGCGGTACTACAGAAATTGCTGTTGTAGCTTTAGGAGGTATCGTTTGCGATAAATCTGTAAAAATTGCGGGAGATGTATTTACCAACGACATCGCCTATTACTTAAGAACGCATCACAACTTATATATCGGAGAAAGAACAGCGGAGAGAATTAAAATCGAAGTTGGTTCTGCCGTTGAAGACTTAGACGTAGATATCGAAGATATTCCGGTACAGGGAAGAGACCTTATTACAGGAAAGCCAAAAGAAATTATGGTGGGTTATAAAGAGATTGCCAGAGCATTGGATAAATCGATCATCAGAATTGAAGATGCGGTAATGGAAACACTTTCTCTTACTCCTCCGGAATTGGCGGCAGATATTTATAAGACAGGAATTTATCTTGCCGGTGGCGGTGCATTATTAAGAGGTCTTGCAGACAGATTGCACAAAAAGACAGGTCTTCCTGTATTTGTAGCAGAAGATCCGTTGAGAGCGGTTGTTCGCGGAACAGGTATTGCACTTAAGAATATGGATAAATTCAATTTCTTAATTAAATAATTCTAACTTTTTACGAAACACATCTGAATGGGATTTTTGCTGAGATTATTTTCAAAGAATGCGCTATTTGTCTTCTTTATATTTCTGCAAATTATTGCTCTTGTTCTGATATTCTCTAAAAACGCAATGCAGCAATCATGGATTGCAGGGCAGTCTGCTGCTTTCAATTCGTGGGTTTCTGGATATATCGATGAAGGAGTTTCGTATCTTAAGCTGAAACAGATCAACGAAGATCTTGTGGCACAAAATAAAGCCTTGATGGTGGAACTTTACGGAAAACAGGGAGCGAAAAATCCAATGTTCAGAAAAGTTCATGATACGATCGGAGGCGGACAAATCTATACTTTTGTAGATGGGGAGATTGTTTTCAACAGTATCAACAGAAGAAATAACTACTTTACCATCAACAGAGGTCGTAGAGACGGTGTTTTTCCGCAAATGGGCGTGATGGCTCCGAAAGGGATCGCCGGAATCGTTATTAATTCTACAGACAGCTATGCTTTGGTTCAGTCGGTTTTAAGTGTTAATAAAATCAGAATCAATGCTGCCTTAAAAAACTCAGGATACTTCGGAACATTAACATGGAACGGAGACAATTCCAGAGTCATGCATTTGGCGGATATTCCAAAATATGTTGCGTTAAAAATTGGCGATACTGTGGTTACCGATGGAAAATCAGCGATTTTCCCTAAAGGTGTACAGATCGGAACCATTGCGGGATATTCTGTGGATAATAAAACCGGATTCTGGGATATTTCGGTGGAACTAAGTGAAAAAATGGGGGCTTTAAGCAAAGTTTATGTGGTTAAAAACCTCAAAAAAGCTGAAGTTCAGAAGATTCAGGATACCATGCAGGCTGTAATAAAAAAGGAAAATGATTAGCAGGACATTATTTACGGATATATTGATTATGATTTTTCTTGTTTCATTACAGATTTTTGTACTGAACAGGATCACCATTTTCGGAAAGTACACTCCTGTACTTTATCCCGTATTCGTTATGTTTTATCCTTTTTTCAGAAATAAATTTCAGTTTTTAGCATTAAGTTTTCTCATCGGACTTTCCGTAGATGCATTTCTTGGAACTTGGGGAATGAATGCGTTTGCAACCACTTTGATTGCTTATTTCAGAACTTTGATTTTCAGAACTTCTACAGATACTTCCACAGATTTTTTCTCTTTTCAGTCCCTGCAGTGGGCGCAGTTTTTACTGTTTTTATTTTCAAGTATCTTTTTGCATCAGCTTTTAGTTCAGTACATTGAATTCTTCAAGTTCAGCAGATTTTTTGAAATATTGCTTAATGT
>NZ_JBBCQL010000382.1:0-2174 GCF_037149975.1 Chryseobacterium sp. VD8
GCGCGGAAATGTAAAACCGCTGAAAACAAAAGCCGGAGAAGTAAAAAACAGAGCTACATCGGTTACAAAAAGCAGATTATTGGATATTGCGGAAAGCATCATTCCGATGCCGATGCAGGCTAAAGACATTAAAGTATAGATCAGGAAAAAATTGAAATCGGTCTGCGGTTTTCCTAGTTCAAAAACTGGAAATACAATGTAAGCAACCAATATAAAAAGAATCCATGAAATACAAAGATGAGCAAGCGTTTTTCCGACTACGATCTGTGAGGAAGAAGCGGAAATTTTTAACAGTTCATCAATCGTATTTCGTTTAAATTCAAGATTTAAAATTAAAACAGAAGCCACGACCAAAGCCATTTGAAGCCCAACCGTAATCAGTCCGGGTGTTAAATACATCTGATAATTAAAGTCCGGATTGTAGAGCGTTGTGGTATTCAGTTTTATCGGCTGAACCAAAGCTGTTGCCTGTTCAGCAGGCATTCCCTGCTTTTCTGCTTTCTGGAGAACTACGGCAAGACCGCCTTTTATAATGACTTCTGCGGCTCCTTTATAAATCATTTTTGCAGGAACCAGATACGCTCCGTTGGTATACAAAGTAATGTTTGACTGATGATTTTTTTTAACATCCGACTCCAGATTTTTAGGAAAATGTACGGCTCCGAAAATCTTTCCCTCTTTCATTAATTTTTCTATTTCCGCATTGCTGGAAACCTTTTCTGTAATATGAATAAGATCGCTGTGATCCATCATATCCGTAAGCTGTCTGGAAACAGAAGACTGATCTTCATCCCAAACTGCCATCGGAAGTTCTTTTGCAAACTGCTTCTGGTAAATTAATCCGTAAAAAAGAAATATTATGGGCGGAATGACCAGTAAAACCACATAGAAATTCGGAATCGAAAAAATCCGTTTCCACTCCCGAATGATAATCTGGCTGATTGTTTTCAAAAAGTTGTTTTTTATGAATTAAATTATTGAAAAATAAGCTGTGCTGTCATTCCTGAACGAAGTCCTTTGATGGAACCTGCGTTTTCCGGTCTTACTTTGATCTGAAACGTTCTGAGTTCAAATTCTCCGTTCTGCTTTTCCGGAACCCAGTTTGCGTAGCCTAAAGCCGGAGCCAGTTCTGCCACTCTTCCCTGAACTTTTTCAGGCGTACAGCCGGGAATTTTCATGGTCACCAGACTTCCTTTATTTATTTTCGTCATCTGATTCTGGCGAAGATTAAATTTGACAAAAAAAGACTGATCTTTCTGAATCGTCATCATCGGATACCCCGCATTTACCATTTCTCCTTTTTTGGCAATAACCGTAGAAATTATTCCGGAAGCAGGTGCTTTTATAGAAGCATTGTCTTTTATTTCCTGCGTAAGTTCATCCGCACTTTTTGCCTGATTTAAAACCGACTGTGCTGAGTTTTTAAGCTCTTCATTGTTTCCTCTTTTCAAAAGCTGAACATTAAGATTGGCAGTTTCCAGTTCTTTCTGGGCTGCTTTGTATTTGAAATAAATAACGTCGCGTTCCTGTCCGGAAACGACTCCTTCAGCATATAAATTCTGAAAACGGCTGTACGTTTTAGACATCAGATCCATCTGCTGTTGTGCAATCTGCTGTAAATTCTCGGCTGATTTCAACACTTCCGGTTCTACGCCGCGATTCACTTTATCTAGTTGATTCTGTGCAATTTTCACCGCTTCTGAAACCTGAGACTGTATGCTTTCGATCTCGGAGGTTTTCATCTGTGCAATAATCTGTCCTTCCTTTACATCATCGCCTTCCTTTACCAAAAGCTCCAAAACTCTACCCGGAAGTGAAGCCGAAACGTCCACAAATTCAGCATCTACCATTCCTATAACCGCATCTTTGCTGCTGCTTTCGGAAGATTTGTTCTGAAGAAGATAAATCAGCGCGATGACTAATACAACAATTGGAATACATACTGCCCAGTAATTTTTTATAAAATTTTTCATCTTGTTTAAGGAATGTAATTGGTAATATTTTCGACGTTTCCTGTAATATAAAAATAAGTTGCTACCACCGTCTGATAAGCCACCAAAGATGTGTAATACAATTTCTCTGCCTCATACTGAAGCTGCAGAGCATCGTTTACATCTTTTACGGAAGAAAGGCTGTTTTCCATTCTTTTTTTCACCATTTCTGTAGTGGTATAT
>NZ_JBBCQL010000383.1:0-2151 GCF_037149975.1 Chryseobacterium sp. VD8
CATAATTTAAATTTTTGTCAAAAGGATTACTTACCGAAAGCGTCATTCCTTTGTTTTGCCTGCCAGAAACTTCCTGATAAAATTCTATTTCTATGGTTTTCAAAGGGTTCTTGTTTTCTTTCACAATCTTCATCGTTTGTATCTTATCATCTTTTACTTCTGTTTCAATAAAAAGATGCTCACCCGGATAAATTTGTAAAATATTATCTTTAACGAAATATTTAGATTTTGCAATTTCTTGCTGATAAAACGTCGTAGAATCAACAGCAATTTTTAAGGTAAACGCTTCACGAAATTCATTTTCATTTTGAGCAAAAAGAAATTTTGAAATAATTAAAAAGAATAAGAAAAAAAATTTCTGAAAAATGTTCATGAATAAAGTTTTGTCGCAAATATACTAATTCAAACGAAAATTTTATTTAAACCATCGGCAACACAAAATAAAAAGTACTTCCCTGATTTAAAGAACTTTTAACGCCGATTTCTCCGTTTTGTTTCTCGATGAAATTTTTAGAAATCGCAAGTCCTAAACCGGTTCCGTTCTGATGTTCTCCCGGAACCTGAAAATAGCGGTCGAAAATCTGTCGCTGGTACTTTTCATCAATTCCTTTTCCGGTATCGGTAATGCTGAATTTAATTCCGGATAGTTCTTTTTCAACCAAAATCAGGATATTTTCGTCCTGAAAAGAATGTTTAATCGCATTGCTCAGGAAATTATTCATTACCCAGACAGTTTTATCAAAATCAGCCATAACAAAGTCTTTTTCATCCGTCAGAAACTGCGTCTGTATCGAAATGTTTTTCTGTTCTGCCAATTTTTCCACATTTTTTACAGCAGTCTGTACCATATCTTTTGGAGCGCAGCTTTCGATATTCAGTCGGATATTTCCGGTTTCCACCTGGGATAAGTTCAGCAGTTCCCCCGTAATATCAAGCAGTCTTTGTCCGTCTTCATTAATGCTTTTTAATAATTCTTTCTGCTGATCATTCAGTTCCCCGAATTTTTGATTTTCCAAAAGCTGAACGCCCATTTTTATGGCAGAAATAGGAGTTTTTAATTCATGCGAAATGGTTGCGATAAAGTTGGTTTTTGCAAAATCCAGTTCTTTGAAAGGAGTTATGTTTCTCAGCAGAATAACCTTTCCGATGTATTTTTTTTCCTTTTCTCCCGTTTTTGTAATATTGATCGGGATTACATCCTGCTCAAAATAATTTTCCTTATTGTCGGTTACAATTTTAATAGGATCTTTCTGCGGATGATTGATGTTTTTCAGAAGTTCCCTTATCAGATCATTGTTTACAGCTACTTCATGAACCGTTTTCCCGATAATTTCATCTTTATTGAGATTCGTGATTTTAAGAGCCTCATCATTAATCATATAAATAAAATGATTTTCGTCCAGACCGATTACAGCATCGTGCATATTATTCACGAGGGTTTCAATCCGTTTTTTATCCATAAGCTGTTCAGACAAAGTGCTGCTTTCATATTCCTGAAGCTTTTCTGCCATGATGTTGAAAGAATTGGCAAGATCGTTAAACTCTTCACTTCCCCTGAAATGAACCCTTTCGTTATAATTTTTATTGGCAATCTGTCGGATACTGAACGTAAGCTGACTGATGGGTTCCGCAATCGTCTGAGGAAGATTAAAAACAAGCGTGATCGCAATTAAAAAACAAATGGTTCCGAGACAGGCGATCCAGAACGTTGCATTTTCTGCTGTTATAATGGCAATATCACTTTTTCGCTCAATTCCTTTCATATTGAGTGACATGATTTTAACCAGATCTTCACGGATCATCTTTTCTTTTTCCGGCGAAGGATCATGGATGTAGCTGTTGAAATGAAGATTGAGATTCTGGGTAGCTTCCTTCTCTCCGAATTCTGTTAAATTTCTTTCCTGAAGAAGATTATTTTTCTTAAAATCTTTAATGGCAACGGCGCTGTCGGTTTTCATTTTATCCAGTGCCAGAAGCATATTCTGAGAAAATTCCAGACTGTTGTAATTGGCGATAAGAATTTTTTCCGTGTCAGATTTCAGTTTATTGATGTAAAAAGACCCGATAACCGATAGCAGAACAATCAGCACAAATAAAAGACCTGCTCCGAGGGTGAGTTTCGTTTTTAGTTTCATTGCATTCTAAGATAAA
>NZ_JBBCQL010000384.1:0-2145 GCF_037149975.1 Chryseobacterium sp. VD8
TTGAATTTAAACCAAACTGAGACGAAATATCTTCATTGGTGAAGGCATCCAGAATCTGCAAATCTGCTGAACCGCTTAATTTTTTATTGGTTAAGTTCGATAGTTTGGATTGAAGATTCAGTTCATCCCCTTCTCTCAAAAATCTTGGATAGTTTGGCGTTACCGAAAATTCTTTCTGCGTTACGACTTCTTTTTCCAGCGTTCCTGCTTTTGCGTCTTTCGTATGTGCCAAAAACATAAGCTTCCATTTTGTCAGTGCTTCCGGAGAAGTGAATTCGAAGCTTACATTGCCTTCGGAATCGGTTCTCAAATCCGGGTAGAAAAATGCGGTTTCGTTTAGGTTTTGACGCACGGGAACTTTCGTTAAAATAGTTTCCGTTGGCGGAGGTGTTTCTACTTTAGGTGCTTTTAAAGGTTCAGGAACAACATTTTGAATTATCTCCATTTTATCATCTGACATTGCCACTTTCATTGCAACATCTTTTCTTGCGCCTTTAGTTGGCGGCGGAGGTGGCGGTGTATATGCCGCTGCTTTTACACCTTCCTGATTAATAAGACCTGTCCTTGTTTTCAATAAAACACTCTTATCATACATCCACAATATACTTCCGTCAAACCAGTTAAAAACAGGAACCTCAACCTGTTCTCCTGAAAAATAATCTAATCTTTTCTGGTAATTTTTTTGTCGCAGATAATCTCTCAGTTCGTATGATACTGTACTTACAAACGGTGCATATAAAGTGTACCAGTCATATCGATTAACAGCAAATTTATCCAAAGACATGTCATACATATTCGCTAAAACTTCTGCATTGATTTTCTCTTTCTCATTTCCTGAAATTTTTACAGACCATTTTTCTTTTGAATTCGGCTGAATTTTATCTCTGAAAGTGAGGGTTTCAATCGTTAAGGATTGATCAGTATCATCTATATCCAAATTTACAGATTCTGTCTGAACGTCATTAAAGGCAACTACCTGAAACTGTACATTCAAAATTCGTATATCTCTATCTTTTGGAATAGCTGCAGTATATTCCAGCATTCCGTTTTTGAAAGGCAGAACCTCAGAAACCGTTTTTCCTGAACCATTCTGTACAAAAATATTCAGAAGAGCGTTCGGAACCGAAGAATAAACCGTAAATGCAGCTTTTTCTCCTCTTTTCAGTTCTTTTTTGGACTGTACAACCGTCAGGAAAGTTTTTTGATCAGGTTTAAGCAATTTTTTATCCCAAACACTGAAATTCTGCAGCGTTTTTATCGTGTCTTTTCCTTCAATATTATACAGTTCCAACTGATAATCTCCGGCTTCCAGCTTTCCTAAGTCCAGATTGGTTGATGATTGTTGGTCGTTAGTTATTGGTTGCTGTGTTTTCTCAAGAATTACGGTTGATTTCCGGTTTTTAGGTTCATCATTTTTATCGTAAAAATCATGCGGAAATCTGCTGATGAATTCTTCTTTTGATAATTTTGGTAAATCCTGAACTTCCGATTTGAAATTCTGTCTGAAAATTGTGTCCGGAGAAACCAGTTTTGATAATTTTACCTGATACGATTTTTTAAGAAGCTGTTCGTTGTAATTTTTTGTTTCAACATTCAGTTTTACATTTTCATCAGAAAAAACATTCTTTATTTCATCAGCCTGAATATAATGAGAAACGGAAGCCACTTTCAACTGGGTATCTGCAGTCTGTGTCTCACCGTTAATATCAGTTACAGAGGCATTAATTTCATAATTATCAATCTGAATTCCTTCTACATTTTCGTCTTTTTCAGGATCAATTTTAATGATAAATTCTCCTTTTTCATTGGTTTTTGCTTCTCCTAAAACTGAGTTTTCATTATCATCATCATTTTGCGGATACCATGAAAAATATCTCCCGCGGATATTTCGTTTTTTAATTTCATAATTAACGGTTGTATTGCTTAAAGCAACTCCGGAAAACATCATGGCTTTTCCTTTCAGTTCTATCGTTTGTCCGTATTTGTACTCATCCTTTACAGGATCAAAAGTCACTTCAAATTTCGGTCTTTTATATTCCTCCACTCTGAAATTTTTATACCCGTCATTTCCATCCGTTCTCATATAAAAAGTTCCGTTTAGTTTCCCTTTCGGAAGCACAAAACTTCCGTGATAAGGACCGAATT
>NZ_JBBCQL010000385.1:0-2136 GCF_037149975.1 Chryseobacterium sp. VD8
TTTTTAATTAAACTAAAAGCTACTTAAGTGTTTAAAAATTTAAAGCTAAAAAGTTTAAACCACATTAAAAAATAAACTTCTTATGTTAAAACAATTTATAGAAAGACCGGTACTCTCTACCGTGATCTCCATAATACTTTTATTATTGGGGGCGCTCTCCCTCTTTAATTTACCCATTGCCCTCTTTCCGGATATTGCTCCGCCGAGCGTTCAGGTAACGGCTTTTTATCCGGGAGCCAACGCGGAGGTTGTCGCACGTTCTGTAGCTACGCCTATCGAAGAAGCTGTGAATGGGGTCGAAAATATGACATACATGACTTCCAACTCCAGTAACGATGGTACGATGACGCTGAATGTTTTCTTCAAGCAGGGTTCTGATGCGGATAATGCAGCGGTAAACGTACAAAACCGTGTATCCAAAGCGATGAGCCAGCTTCCACAGGAAGTTGTTCAGGCAGGAGTTTCTACGCAGAAAGTACAAAACAGTATGATCATGTTCATGGGTTTATCCAGTAACGATCCTAAACAATATGACGAACTTTTTTTACAGAATTATCTGAAAATTAATATCATTCCGCAGATTCAGCGTATTCCCGGAGTTGCTCAGGCGCAGGTTTTCGGAACGAGAGATTATTCCATGAGACTCTGGCTGAAACCGGACAGATTAGCCGCAAACGGACTTTCCCCTCAGGAAGTTCTGAACGCAGTGAAGGATCACAATTTAGAAGCCGCTCCCGGTCGTTTGGGACAGGGAAGCAAGGAAACTTATGAATATATTTTAAAGTATAAAGGAAAATTAAACAAGAACGAAGACTACGAAAACATTGCTATTAAAGCCAATACCGACGGTTCATTTTTAAGATTAAAAGATGTGGCAAGAGTAGAATTCGGATCTTATACGTATACAGCAGCTAACAGAGTGGACGGGAAACCGGTAGCCGGATTTGCGATTATGCAGACTGCCGGTTCCAACGCCAACGAGATCTTAACAGAAATTGAAAAACAGGTAGACCAGTTCAAAACAACCCTTCCAAAAGGAGTGGAACCGATCATCATGTACAATTCTAAAGATTTCCTAGACGCGTCTATTCATCAGGTTGTTGAAACTTTAGTGATTGCATTTATCCTGGTATTTATTGTAGTTTATATTTTCCTTCAGGATTTCAGATCTACTTTAATTCCTGCGATTGCGGTTCCTGTTGCGATTATTGGTACATTTTTCTTCTTACAGTTATTTGGTTTCAGTATCAATATGCTGACTTTGTTTGCCTTGGTACTCGCGATTGGTATTGTAGTGGATGATGCAATTGTTGTTGTGGAAGCGATTCACTCCAAAATGGAACATACCGGAATGCCTGTGGAACAAGCCACCACAAGTTCGATGAGTGAAATTTCCGGTGCCATTATTTCCATTACTTTGGTGATGTGTGCCGTATTTATTCCGGTTGGTTTCATGCAGGGACCTGCAGGAGTTTTCTACAGACAGTTTGCCTTTACATTGGCAATTGCCATTATGATTTCTGCGGTGAATGCCTTAACATTAAGTCCGGCTCTTTGTGCTCTATTATTAAATGATCCTCAGGGAGAACACGGTGAACATGGGAAAAAAACAGGTTTCGGAGCGAGATTTTTCAATGCTTTCAATACAAGTTTTAATAATTTAACGAAGAAATATATTTACAGTCTTAAATTTTTAATTAAAAACAAATGGGTTGCCGTTGGAGGACTGGTTTTACTGACTGCAGCGAGTGTTTTCTTAATTAAAAAAGCACCTTCAGGATTTATTCCTACTGAAGATCAGGGTTTCATTTTGTATGCCGTGAATACTCCTCCGGGAAGTTCATTGGACAGAACACATAACGCAACAGAGCAGATCGATAAAATCATCAACGGTGAAAAAGCAAAAAAAAATCTCTGGGTTGCAGACGGTCTGAATTTCATCAGTAACGCCAACGCCTCTCCTTATTCCGCAGGTTTCATTAAATTAAAAGACCACGATCAGCGAGGTGAAATCAGTGATCCCGATCAGATTGCAGCAGGATTAACGGGGAAAGTTTCGCAGGTGAAAGATGCCAATGCATTCTTCTTCAATTTTCCTACTGTTCAGGGATTTGGTAACGTTTCCGGTTTTGAATT
>NZ_JBBCQL010000386.1:0-2121 GCF_037149975.1 Chryseobacterium sp. VD8
TAGTCGTAACCATAAGTCTGAGAATTCTGCAATACAATCTGGATGAAAAACTGTAATGTTCTGGGTAAACCGTCTGTAAGTATTCTTACGTTTTCCAGTTTTCCGGGATTGTTTTTTATAAATAGTTTCAACTCCGGAATATCCAAAGAATCTGCCCAATGATTAAGAAGCAGCAACATTTCTTCTCTGCTTAAAGCTTCTAATCTGTGCTTTCTGAAAAATTCGTAAAACGGCATATCGTATTTCCAAAAATGTTCGTCCATTCTTGTGCTTCCGGCAATTATTTCTACATCATTATAATTGATAAGCGTTTCACGCAGAAGATTTCCGTCATCTGTAAAATTTTCTACAATCCGGTCGAAATTATCCAATAAAAGCACAATTCTTTTTTTGTTTTTTATACAAGTGTGATGGATAACGTCGTACAAGTGTCTTGTATAATCCTGTACTTCATCAAAATCTTCGTAATTTTTTTTGTTTTCTATTACTGAAAAATGATGTTCCAGCTCCTCAATAACCTGTTCCCATAAATCGAATAAACGATAAATTCCCGCCTGTTCTTCAGCAAGGTTAATGGGAATGTATTTTTTATTTAATTTTTTATTTTCGGTAATTTCTATTTCAATTCTTTTAAGCAAGGTAGATTTTCCGCTGCCTCTTCTTCCGAGAATAAGCTCATGCTGAAGAGGATCTTTGCTGTCTCTATTCAGTAAAGCGTTGGTAATGATTGTATACTCGGCTTCCCGGATAATGAAATTCCGTTTGATGGATTCAAAATCGCTGTTGGCAGATTGGTAAAGATTTAGCTGATCTATAAACCAATTGCTTGTTTTATTGTTTGGATTAAGCATTGTGTATAGGATTATTTCGTTTCCAGTATTCTTTTAAAAAAGGAGATATAAACGTATAGCTTTGGCTGCTCTCCATGATATATCCGTCCTGTTCCAGATCTTTTATAAAATCCATATAATCTGTTTCTTTGTTATGTTTTACAGCAATATCATAAATGTTTTGTATGCTTATTTGGTCTTTATGCGAGATTTGTGTCAGGATTTCGTTGATGAACGAGAAATCTTCTTTTGGCAAATAATCGGTAAGTCTCTTTTTCCAATCCGAAAAATTATCATTGTTTTTGATGATTGCATTAAATGCTTCATCAATATGCTCTATTGTAATTTTAGGATCGTTTCTCTTAATGGCAGCTTTGTCAATTTCATCTAGCATCAAATTGATAAAATAAGGAACAAAATATTGTATTTTGTTTTTGATATGTAGTATTTTGTCTTCATCGTATTGTACGGAAGCGTTTTTGGTTACCGTTGAAATGTAATCTGATACTTCGCTTTCATCCAGAGGCTGATAGGTAATTTTGTATAAATCATTAATATCCGAACTTCTGCCTGCAATAGTTTTTACCACATAATGAATTCCTATAGAACCCGCTAAAACAAACTGTATTTTTCTGAACCCGTCTTCTTGTCTCCAGTGTCTGAGATTTTTA
Source organism: Chryseobacterium sp. VD8 (assembly GCF_037149975.1). NCBI lineage: Bacteria > Pseudomonadati > Bacteroidota > Flavobacteriia > Flavobacteriales > Weeksellaceae > Chryseobacterium > Chryseobacterium sp. VD8. The sequence goes on from NZ_JBBCQL010000386.1 coordinate 1,502, forward strand.
AGAATATTAAGAGCTGTTTCTTTTTGATCTTTTAAATAAAGGTTATGTAAAACTTCGGGTAATTCATCTATAAGAAGTATAATATTTTCTCAATCCTGATCAAGCTGTGGAATTAGGCTGTTAATTTCTCCTAAATAATCAATGTCTTTGGTTTCTATTTTAATTCCCGAAGTGGTTATTTCGGAAATTCTCATCTTGGTAAAATAATTTTGAATTAAAGTTTTACTTTTTTTGAATTTGCTTAAACAAAAAATGATTAATTCATAAATGGTTTTATAAAATCTTTTTTCATCATCAATGCCTTGTACATTTCTAAAAATAAGTTTATAGCTTTCTTTAGGGTTTTCCGTCATATACTTCATTACAGATGTTTTACCAACTCTTCTGGGTGCTGCAATAAGTACGTTGTTGCCTTTTTCAATTTCTTTCCAGACTTCGTTTTCAAAGACTTTTCTTCTGTAATAAAATTTTCCTGTAGCTTCTTTGCCGATAATAATATCAGGTGATTTCCAATTTGTTTTCATTTTAACAGTGTTTTTATTGTCTTAATCTTCTGACAGTAAAAATACTGTTAAATTTTCTGACAGCAAAATTTCTGTTAAGTTTTTTATTTCGTTTTC
>NZ_JBBCQL010000387.1:0-2098 GCF_037149975.1 Chryseobacterium sp. VD8
TTCCTTGGCAAGCCGCCAGTCGTGAGACGAGAAGAGAATTAGTTTATTGTGCTCCTTGGCTAATTTCCGAAGGGTTTTGAGAATGATAATTTTGTTTTTTTCATCCAGATGTGTAGTCGGTTCATCCAGTATAATGATGGGAGCGTTTTGTGTGATGGCTCTTCCGATAAATGCTTTCTGAAGATTTCCGTCTGACAGATTTTTAAGCAAAGTATTTTTGTACTGTACAAGATCGAGTTCCTCAATAATATACGAAACTTCTTCTCTGTCTTCTTTTTTCAGTTCAAAATAAAAAGGATAGTAAATGTATTTTCCGAGAGAAATTAGATCTTCCACTGTATAATTCGGCGGAATAACCGAACTTGAAAAGACAACCGCAATCTGTTCTGCAATCTCTTTAACAGAAAGATTTTTTACATTTTTATTATGGATTGATATTTCTCCGCTTAAAAGAGGAATCTGATGTAAAATAGATTTGATTAATGTTGTCTTTCCTACACCGTTGTTACCAATCAAAAGGCATACTTCTCCTAATTTCAGATGAGCTGTTGCATTTGAAATTAAGGTTTTATGATAGCCAATGTCTGCTTGTTTGATTTGTAGGTGCATTATGGTTGGATTTTCGCTAAGGCGCAAAAATTTTTTGCAAAAATACTGTTTTAAGACGCAGGGAATTTGACTTTGTCAAATTTTTATTGCGTTCAATTATAAAAAATTTACAATTCTTGTCACCCCGTTTTTAAAAATATCAGATTGAAAGTTTAAAAGGAGTCCTAATTTACAATTTGTCATTTTGAGATAAGTTAGAAGTTGTGCTTTATGCGTTGAGTTAATATAATCAACAGTTTTTATCTCTAAAATTAATTTGTTTTCGACAATCATATCTAATCTGAACGCATTTTCAATTTTTAATTCTTCATATATAATTGGAAGTAATTTTTGTTTTTCTACGAAAAGTCCTGCTCTTGTCAGTTCATAAAACAGGCACTCTTCATAAACGTGTTCAAATAATCCGGCTCCTAGTTTTTTATGAATTTTTAATCCCGTCTCAAAGACAATTTTTGATAATTCGTTTTCTGTCATTTGTGTTATGTTTTTTATTTTATCCTGTGTTGGTTTTTCGCAAAGGCGCAAAGATTTCAATTTTATGCTGTTTTTAAGGCGCAAGAAAATCAAAGATTTTCAGCAAGTGTACTGCGTTAATTTTGTATAATTTTGCGATCCTAAATTTTATCAAAGATAAAATCCTTGCGCCTTTGCAAAAAACCAACAATATTAAATTTTATTCTGTTTCAAAAGCATCATCAAAATTACAGGAATTCCGAAAATGGAGCTTATGACATTTAAAGGAATCTGAGTTTTTTCTGCGATGATGGAGAAAAAAAGCATCATCAGCATTCCCAGCATCATATTTAAAATCCACTGCTGCCAAAGTTTTGCCGGATTATAGATCAGTCTGCTGAAATGCGGGACAATAATTCCGATAAATAAAATGGGACCTAAAAAAGCGGTTACTGAAGCCGAAAGCAGGGAAGAAGCAGCGATAATAAACAGTTTAAGCTGATTCAGATTAACGCCCAGACTTTGTGCGTATGAAGTTCCCAACGAATTTCCTATCAATGGTTTTATGGTTTTAAAACAGATAAACAAACCGATTATTACTAAAACCGATAAAACATAAATCTGATTTCTTGAAACCATATTATTGGCTCCGAAAGACCATAAAATATAGTTTTTCAGACTCTGATCTTCTCCATAGAACTGCAAAAGAGAAACAATGGCTCCTGCAAAAGCCGAAACCAGAAATCCAAAGATAATAAGATAAGATTTATCCTGAAATCTTTTGGAAATGGAAAGAAGAATCAGCATCAGTAAAAGACTTCCGCCGATGGCCGAAAAGCTTAAAAAACTGTTCTGAAGAAATTCAGGGATAATTAAATCGTGAGAAAAAAAAATGTAAAATGCCACCGACAAACTTGCAATGGAAGTAATACCTAAAATATCGGGTCCCGCAAGAGGATTCTGAAAATATTCCTGCATCAGAAAACCTGAAGTCGGGACAGAAATTCCTGCCAAAAGCATTACCAAAATCCGATTG
>NZ_JBBCQL010000388.1:0-2097 GCF_037149975.1 Chryseobacterium sp. VD8
GATTTAAAGGGGAATGTATCCGAAGTGGAAGCAGATATTTTAAAATTCATTGAAGTTTTTCAGAAAGAATTTCCGATGATAAAAGTACACCGCTTCGATGAGAGATTTACCTCCAAAATGGCTTCGTATTTTATCTCCCAAAGCGGAAAGAATAAAAAGAAAAGACAGGAAAAAGGATTAATAGATAAAGTAAGCGCAACCATCATATTGCAGAATTTTTTAGAACAAAGAACAAGATGATTTTACCGATAAGAGCCTTTGGTGACCCAGTTTTAAGAAAAGTAGGGAAGGATATAGATAAAGATTATCCCGAGCTACAGGAATTGATAGGCAACATGTTCGAAACCATGTACAGCGCCAACGGAATTGGTTTGGCTGCTCCACAGATCGGACTGGATATCCGTCTTTTTGTGATCGACGTAAGTCCTTTGGCAGAAGATGAAGATTATGAGGATATTAAGGATGAACTGGCAGAATTCAAGAAAGTATTCATTAATGCCAGAATTCTTGAAGAATCCGGCGAAGAGTGGAAATTCAACGAGGGATGTCTTTCTATTCCGGATGTAAGAGAAGATGTAAAAAGAAAAGGAACCATCGTGATCGAATATTATGACGAAAATTTTGTAAAACATACAGAAACTTTTTCCGATATTAGAGCCCGCGTAATTCAGCATGAGTACGATCACATAGAAGGAATTTTGTTTACAGACCATTTAAGCGCCTTGAAGAAGAAGCTTGTAAAAGGAAAACTGTCGAAAATTACTCAGGGTGATGTAAGCATCAGTTACAAGATGAGATTTCCAAAATAAAGTTTGAATTAAAATAAAAAGAATATTAAATAGCAAAAGGCGGAATGCCGATTGCAGAATTTACAAAAAATAAAATTATGCTGTTAGAAAAAATAATTTCAATTTCAGGAAAACCAGGACTTTTCAAATTAGTTTCACAATTAAGAAACGGATTTATTATTGAAGACGTTACCACGAAGAAAAAAGTAAGCATTGGAAACTCCAGTCAGGTAAGTTTGTTGGATAACATCGCGATGTTCACCTTTGATAAAGAAGTTCCGTTGTTCGAAGTTTTTGAAAATATTGCTAAAAACTACGATTACAAAGAAGCGATCCACCATAAGGCAACAGATGCTGAACTGAAAGAATTCATGACGGCTTCTCTTCCGAACTACGATACCGAAAGAGTATATGCTTCAGACATCAAAAAACTGGCGCAGTGGTACAACATCCTTCAGAAAGCGGGATACATTACGCCGGAAAGCTTCGTAAAAGCAGAGCCTGAAACTTTAGAAGGTGAAGCAGCAACGGAAGAAGTAAGCGTAGAAAAAGAAGCGCCTAAAAAAGCGCCAAAAGCAGAAAAACCAGCAGCACCAAAAGTAAAAGCAACTTCTGCCGCAAAATCTGCTCCTAAAAGCACCCACAGAAAACAAGGATAATTCATTTACTTGAATTTAAAATATAAAACCTCGTCAGATTTGATGAGGTTTTTTTTGCATAAATTTTTGATATAAGAAGCTAATGTATTATATATAAATTCAGTATAAATACGGATTGCCGTAAATGTTGATAATTTCTTATTATTACATTTGGTAAATATGATAAAAATTTTAGAGATATACTTATAATTATTAATATAAATACATTTCAAAAAATGATAAATACAGATCAGCCAATTATTGATCCCAATAATGATAAGTTAGGTAGAGTAAATTTTGCTTATGAGATTGCTTGGGGATTAGTTAATTCTTTCAAGGATAATAACGAGAGTATAGTAATAGGGTTAAGTGGAAATTGGGGATCAGGTAAATCTACACTGATAAATTTTATTATAGGAGAAATAGAAAAAATTTCAAAAGAACAAGAACAAGAAATCATCGTTTTACGATTTAATCCTTGGATGTTTACTGGTCAAAAAGAATTACAGAATATATTTTTAAAAGAGCTTTTAACCAAATTCAAAAGTAATCAAGCTAAATTAAAAAATGTGTCTGAAAAATTAAAAGATTTTTTAGGATATTTAACTTGGTTAAAGTATGTTCATGCTGGAGCAGGAGAAGCCGTAAAAGATGTAAAAGAGTTTTTGGAT
>NZ_JBBCQL010000389.1:0-2097 GCF_037149975.1 Chryseobacterium sp. VD8
CCGGTAAATGCTTTTGTGGCTTAATTTGTGCAGGTATTGTGATACACTTAAATCATTATATTATGTATAAAAAAATTCTCGCAGGTTTGGGCGAAGCAATCGCATTGAACCTTCTGCACGAAACCATCAGGAAAAATTTTGATAATGTCCCCGAAATTAATAAAGTGGGAGAAGAAGCTTTAAATAAAACTTTGGCGAAAGCTGATGCCGAAATTACAGATCATGATAAGCTGTATGCTGCAACCTTAGCCGGAGATATTATCGGCAACGGAATGTATTATGCAACTACTGCTACTACAGGGTTTAATATCGCTTCAGGATTGGCAATGGGAATCGGAGCCATTACGCTTCCGCAAAAGATGGGTCTGGATGAAAATCCTGTCGCTGAAAATACTCAAAAGAAAGTAATGACGGTGGCTTATTATCTTTTCGGAGCTATTGTTACTAAATTTATTTACGATAAAATTAAATAATTTTTTCTGCGAAAATTTGCCACAGAAAACTGTGGCATTTTTTACATTTTTTTCAGGGAAGAACCTTTGTGAACGGCTGATTTTCCTGTTTTTTCGCTCATGACTTCATATTGTGGCTCATCCTCTGTAGCTCTCCTTTGCTTATCCATGAATACAAAGTCTTTTTTATGAATTTTTGTAATCTTTCCGTGAGTTTCTCCGTTGCTGGAATTCCATCTCACCATGTCTCCTTTTTTTAATGTGCTCATTTTGTTTTGATTTGGTTGTGATGTACCATTCAGTTTTTGTGCCATATTTTAAAGTTTATACGAGGAAGATTTGGCTGCGCTTATTTAAATCACATAAGGCATATAAGTGTTCTGAGTTATTTAGAATAAAGATCACATAAGAGAAAATCAAAGGATTTTCAAAAACTAATGTGTTCTTCTATGCTGTATGCCGATCAAATAAAACTTATGTGACTTATGTGTTAAATTAAAATATCTCAAATTTTAAAATGAATAAAAGTCAGAGCTTTCAAAACTAATGTGTTCTTCTATGCTGTATGTCGATCAAATAAAACTAATGTGACTTATGTGTTAAATTAAAACTTACCTCCGAAACTAAAACTTTGAATTGTAGATTTATAAACAAAAAATCCCGCTTAAAAAAGCAGGATCTTGTATCATTTAATTAAAAAAATAAATTATTGCGCTAACTGATTGAAAGGCTTAAGAGCATTATCATCAGCCATTGTCTGCCCGATAAAATCTTTCTTCTGGTTTCCTTGCATTCTGTTAGCTGCATCATTTCCGTTAAAGAAAGACTCGCTTAGTTTTGTGGTGATTTCAGAAGGGTTAAATTCAAATTTTGTATCACCGTCCACTCCAAGATATCCGTTCTTTCTTGTAAGATTAGTGATGTAGTTGTTGTAGTTAATTAAAGTGCCTCTGAACATATTATTGTGATATTCCATGCACTTTTTCGCTTTTTTGGAAGAATTGTTCAGAATGCAGTTGTTCATATTTCCTCTGTACAGTTTCCATTCAAGCTCTACTTTTCCGTATTCTTTTGCCAGAGCAGTTTTGCCGTTAGAAAGAATGTTCGGATTGTTTTCTTTTTCACTGACCTCTTTTAAATGTTTAATAACTAAAGGAACTGTATTTTCGATTTTGTTTTTAGCTTCGCCTACTGCGCTGAAATCTGCTGCCGGAGAACCTTTCTTTTGAGCGGTAGTAATGTTAAAAATAAGTAATAATAGTACAATTAATAAATTATATCTTTTCATGAGAAATTTTTAAAGCACTAAAATAAATATAATTTCTCAGTTTAAACAAATACATTTTAAATTTATTTAATAAAAATTAACAATTTTATAACGTAAGTGGTTCATTATTGTTAAAATGATGTTTTTAAACTTTTTATGAAAGTCATTTTTTACAATGATTCCCCCAAATTCTTATATATTTTTAATATCTTTAAGGGAACAACACACGATACTAAAATCACATTTTAAGGCTATGAATCATAAGATTATTGCTTTTACTTTATTATGTACCACAAAATTATTCTGCCAGCAGCTTACTTTGCATCAATGCATAGAAAAAGGAAAACAGAATAATGTCGCTGTAAAACTGGCAGAACA
>NZ_JBBCQL010000390.1:0-2033 GCF_037149975.1 Chryseobacterium sp. VD8
GTCGAAGAGTCTTTTATAAAAAATCAGACGGTGTTTGTCTGGAATTCTTCTTCAGAATGAAAGAAAACCATTCATTACTATTCTAAATCACCATTAATTTCCCTGATTAAAGCTTCCATTTCACCTCTGAAATCATCTTCAAAAACCAATGGTCTGTTGTCGGACTGAATCATACTTTTTATTTTTTCGCAGATGTCTATGAGTTTTCCGATTAAAGAGTTCTCTTCGGGTGATGAGATTTTCCCCATTTTCAAAATGTTGGAGAAATAATACTGTACTCCGTCGAGAACAATACGACGTTCTTCAGGATATCTCGTCTGGTAAAGCGCGCTTTCAAACAATTGTTGCAGTATTTTATAGGAATCCGGTGACAGTTTTCTTTGATATTCTAAAATTCTTTCTTCTTCGTTACCTTCCGAAAGACGGATCGCACGTTCTGCAATTTTATAAACGATGCGATAGTTTTCGATTCCTTTTTTTCTTTCTACGAACAGAATTCTTTCAGTATCGAAAGAAGGAATTTCCAAAAAATACAGTTCTGCATACACGTCTCCCATGAGTGCATTCATGATTTTCACAAAACTGCCGAGACTTTTATGGCTCGAACTGCTTCCGCAAGGTTCAAGATGGTTTCTTTCTAACATGGTTTTTAGATTGAGCGGAAATTGGGGAGTGAGTTTTTCATGGTTGTTTTGTGCGAAAATAAGGAGTTTTTGGAGAAATGAAAACTATAATTATTAAGCATTTAAATCAATTTATGGTTTACAACAAATATATATTTCAGCATTGGCTTCAGAACAACTGGATATTAATGATGATACAAACCATAAAATTTGTATTACTTGATTACGTTCTTTAAAATGCTCTCCATTTTTTAATTTATGTAATCTATCTTCCAATTCTTTTTTTGATAAAAAATTAATTACGAGAAATACTTTCTTGCTCAAATTAGGAAATGTTTTAAGTAATTTGAAATATTCAATAGCTTCACGTGCAGAAGTTCCTTTTCTTATCTTAGAAATCTTGGTTAATGTATTTTTTATCTTATACATTTTTGTCCAAGAAGATTCTTTTAGTGTCCATACATCATCTGAAGGACTAAGATTTCCTAAATTTTTTAAAGCCTGCCCTATAACATCTTGTAAATCAGAAGCTGAAAATTTAGATATTCCATGCTTAGAATGATAAAAACTTATACTTTCATCGCTTAAACCAATATGATCTGCCCATTCATTTCCAAATTCATCACATATGAAAAAATTGTAATTATTAATAAATTTTTTCTCTACAAATCCAAATATAGAATCATTTGAAAATTTCTTGCTTGAAGTAGTGAAGATTCCTTTTTCACTTGTTACATTTTTAAGCTCTTCAAAAGGTAAAAATATTTTTAAAAAAGAATCAATATTCCCTAATAATCTATTATCCTTAAATAATTTTCTGTTACAATAGACAATTTCTGGTTCCTCAAATGTTATAATATAGTTTTTATTCCAATTAAAAAAACTTAAAATAGGTACTACAAAATCATCTGTAAATTCAATATAAACTCTAGAAAGTTTTTTAGATTTCAGTGTTATAGACTTAGGATTAAGAGATAAGAAAATATCGTTAACAATGTGATTTTTTATTTTGTAAATCTGATTATCCCTCTCAATATCTAATAATTTTTCAAAATTTTTTAATATCTTGATTAATTTAATATCCTTTTCAATATCTTCGATTTTAATGAAACATCTTTTTATTTTATTTTCCTCATACTCATTATAAAGTTTTGATAAAGATATTAAAATTGATGTAGGAATAAGATTATCTATATTCTTTGCATAATCAATCGACATTGCAAAAGAAGAAAGAAAACTAATTTTTGGAGAGTAATCCTCTATTTTACTAACAACAGATGAAGCCCAATTTAGAAATCCTAAAAACTTAATTTTCGGTCCTAATTTATTTATTTTTGAAGTGTTTAAAGATAAAGCTATTTTATCTTCATCATTATTAAGTCTTACATTATTTAAAAGATATGCTTGTAA
>NZ_JBBCQL010000391.1:0-2020 GCF_037149975.1 Chryseobacterium sp. VD8
TGCTTTCTAGAAAATAATCCGGCAACAGGATTATTCAATTTAACAACGGCTTCTGTCATTAGCACACCTGGGGTAATTAAAAATTATTATCCTTCTTTAACCGACGCTGAAAATCAGACCAATGAAATTTCAGATCCTGTAAATTATATTGCCCCTAATGGAGTTGTATTCATAAGAGTAAGCAATTCTTTCGGCTGTTATGACATCGCAAAGATAACTCTTGAAGTCATTCCACCAGTATTTTCTAATGTTCTGGAAGATAAAATCATCTGTATGGAAGATAAAACCACCCTGGATGCAGGGTCTGGATTCACCAGTTATTTATGGAGTACAGGCGCAACAACTCAGTCGATCAGTAATGTGGGAGTGGGAACATACTGGGTAAAACTTAAAACAGGACAATGCGTTGCTTTGCAGCAAGTAAAAGTATACGCATCGGAACAGCCTGTGATTTCCAGTATTGATATTAACAATAATGAAGTAACTGTTCACGCAATCGGCGGTACGATCCCTTATCAGTATTCATTAGACGGAATTAAATGGCAGGATTCTAATAAGTTTAAAAATATACCAAGAGGTGACATTAAAATTTTTGTAAAAGACGCCTATAACTGTGATCCTATTACCGTAAGTGTATTGGTTCCTAATCTAATCAATGTAATAACGCCGAATGGAGACGGAGTAAATGATTTCATAGATTATTCTGCACTCGCCGGAAAACAAAATCTTGTCTTTAATATATTCGACAGATATGGTGCACAGATTCATAAAGCGGACAAGTCTAATAAATACAAGTGGGACGGGACTATAAACGGAAGAAAAATCTCTACCGGAAACTACTGGTATTCCGTATCATGGAATGAAAATGATAAGAAAAATACTCCTGTAAAATATTCGGGATGGATTCTTGTAAAAAACCGTGACTAAACAATTTCAAACAAATAATACCTTATAATTTTTTAGCATGAATTTAAAATTACTTTCAAGAGCGATGTATACGGGAGCTGTCTTGGCAGCTTCTACTGCAGCAGCTCAAAATTTTCAGCCAATGCTTATTTCATCGGGGCTTAATTCCGATGTTATTGCAAACGGAGTCGGATCTTCCGCAGTAACTACCTCAACCGATGTAGACGGCGTTTCATTCGCTTTTGTATCGAGAGATTTTCAGCTGTCTTCTTCCAGTACTCCCCTTACTTACGGTTTACCGAATGACGGCATCGTAAACAGTGTGGTTTCCACAACTCCGGGATTGTCTTATAAATTAGCCAGTTACAGTGCAAACAATTCTCTGAAACTGGCTAACCAGAACGATTCCGGAACAATAACTTTTTCAACACCGATAGCAGCATTTAAATTATATATGCTCGCAACCAGCGGAAGCGGTGCTTCTACCGTTACGGTAACCGTTAATTTTACAGACAATACTTCACAAACCTTTACAGGAGTTACCGTTTCAGACTGGTATAACGGAACCGGATTCGCAATACAGGGATTCGGAAGAATCAACAGAACAAACGACACTCTGGAATCAGGAAGCGGAACCAATCCGAGATTGTACCAGACTTTGCTGACGTTAGATGCAGCCAATCAGACAAAACCCATCCAAAGCATTACGATTACCAAAACATCAACCGCACAGGGCTATACCAATGTTTTTGCATTTTCGGCAGATGCCTACTCCACTTGTGCACCTCCGACACTGAATGCGACAGGAACACTTACAGCAAATTCCGCAGCAGTTTCATGGACACCTGCAACGGGAACTACCGCTACAACGTACGATATTTACTACAGTACAACCAATACAACACCGGCTTCGGGAGCAACCGCCAATCTTACGGGAATTTCAGGAACCTCAACTACAATTCCGGGACTGAATCCCAATACTACCTATATTATTGGGTAAGAGCAAACTGCAGCGGTGCAGCAAGTCAGAGCGCGTGGTCTTTTTCAGGCACATTCAAAACATTATGCGGAGCCATGACTTCCATGTTTGAAGATTTTGAATCTTATACAACAG
>NZ_JBBCQL010000392.1:0-2019 GCF_037149975.1 Chryseobacterium sp. VD8
GGGAACTTCTCCCTGTTGCGGAGTAATATCAATGGTGGTACTTCCTTTCCCTTCCGGCTGATGAAGATACGCTTCCAGACGGTAGGTATTTTTAGCCGCAACTTCTCCAAATGTAAAACTTCCGTCCCCCACTTTTTTGATGTTGGTTGTCGTATAACTTCCGTCGGGACGTTTTTTAAAAAGTTCCCAGGTAACCCCAGCAGGATTTCTCTCTTCTGCGGACGTGGCGGGATACCAGTCTGTAACCATGTAAGTGGTTTTTTCACCAACAACCGGACTTGGGTTTCCCGAGATTTTTGAAACTCCTTTTTTAGACATAGAACGTTCTTTTTGAATTAATTAGTAAGCATCGATTTCACTTTCAAGAACGGTCTCTTTAAAATCCTGCATTTTCACCAAAGGATTGATGTGCTGAACGGTTTTATTATCCGCATTTTTCACATTCTGTTTACTCATTTCTCCACGCTGTCCGTGATCTTTAATGGTAATTTTGCCTCCGATTACACATTGCAGTTCAGAAAGTTCAGTGACGATCTTTTTACCCATAATGGTTACTTTGTCGTATGTTTTCTGCCATTTTCCGGCAGGCGCGTAAGAGCATGGCAGATAACCTCCCGAAGTAGGTTTACGTCTGCATTTTCCAAAACTGGGACCGGATGGGTTGAACTGAAGATCGTCTTCGGTAACGCCAAGAAAATCTGCATTACCATCGGAATCGTTCCAAAAATGTTTCTGATGGGAAGTAACTTTGTACTGGGGAAACTGATCACCCTGATTACACTGGGCTTTACCTTTCCGGACAACAAAATATTTGCCGTCATGAGGTGATGATTGCTGTGACATATTTACGTGATTTGGGTAACCAAAGATAAAAAATTTACATTAAAAAATAAAAAAAGCAGAAAAATATTTTCCGCTTTTCTGTTTATAAAGAATTAATGTTGAGTATATTCCGGTTCCTCGACAGGCATCATGGTCGGCATGAAATATTCATTCAGCCAGTAGAAAGTCTGTCCGTTCTGTTCGATTTTTACCGCAGGATCATTTCTGTGAGACAACATTCTGTCGGCTAAATCTTTGTAATGTTTAAAATAGGTTTTTACCGTTTCATTGGTTACAATTTTAGATTTTTTCCAGCCTTTCAGCATATATTTCGACATCAGTTCTTCATCAGAATTATCAAAACCTGTGCTTATTCCCACGGAGTAAGACATCGGCTGTTTGTAAAGATCACTTTTATCTAAGAATTTCAGAGTGGGGTTGTACTTTTTCAGCAGTTTCACGTACTCGTTGATCGCTCTGGACTGGCTGAAATCTGATCTTTCCGCTCCGGTGTTCTGATAAACTTCCGTGTAGAAAAGTTTTAAATTGTCAAATTCTTTTTCAGAAATTAAAATTCCTTTTTCCAATCCGGGTTTGTAGTCTTTCAGCTCTTTCGGAATATAACCTTTCACCAGAAACGGATTTCCGTAATTGATGAGCTGTGCGGCAATTCCTGCCGGAACGGGATTGGTAAGTCCCGGATAAAGATATTTGTATTTTACATCCACATCCGTTCTTCCTGCTCCTACTGATGAATGGAAATAATCGTTTAAAGATTTATCCAAAGTCGTATTATCAAGAGTAACCTGCGCAATCAGGCTGTCGACAGATTTTTTAAGATAACCCGGCTTCGCGATATCTCCTTTTTTAGGAAAAATTACAAATCCCTGTGCCATACTCTGCTTCGGATAATCGAGTGAGAAAAAGCCTTCGTCTCCTTCGATAAGGCTGAAATTATTTTTCGTTAAAACATCATTCTGATTAATAATTTTCTGTTTCTTCAGTTCAGCAATATTTTTTGCGGTATTGGTTACCACATTTTCTGCCATCAAAACAAAATCATTGTAGGTATCAGATGATCTCGCACTGGTCTGGAACATGATCAGTCTCGCCTGAGCCTGCGTTAGAGAATTGATGACTCCATACATATTTCCGCCCTGACTGGACGATGTTCCCACCGTGATTACGATATTGGTT
>NZ_JBBCQL010000393.1:0-2003 GCF_037149975.1 Chryseobacterium sp. VD8
TCAATATTCCAAAATTCACTTTGGTAGAACCAGAGGGAGAACTCATCCCCCGAAGACAATAATTTTTTTTGCACAAAAAACTGTTTTTCATATTTCTGTTTATTCCTTTCATGATCTTATTGATGAATATGATCTATCCTTTTGTTTCCTACATTAAAACCAAAATTTATGAAATAACACAATATCATATTTTAAATCATAAATTGGATGCAGCAGAAACCATTTATTTTTCTGAGAAAGAAATTTTAAATGCCGAATGGAAGGAAGAAAAAGAATTTACATTAAACGGATTTTCTTACGATATCATTAAAGTTGATCTTAAAAACGGCGAAAAATACTATCACTGCTATTTTGATAAAAAAGATATTGTTATTCATTCAATTCTAAAATTTTCAGAATTTTTTGCAGCTAAAAAAATAGGGGCATGGCGGCATTTTAATTCACCTTTTCAGCATAAGAAAATCATAAAAACATCCAGCTTTTTCACTTTTTTTGAAGCAGAAAAACTTCATTTTTTTATCTTTTATTTCAGACCGAAATCAGATTATCTTAAAAGACTAGAAAATACATATTATCTGTCCGTTATTATTCCGCCTCCGGAAAAAAGTTTTATCTCATCATAAACTTTTAAACGACAAATAATTAATTTTTAAAATCAATGAAAAAATATATATGCATTGCAGCTTTACTAGGCTGCACAATTGCAAGTGCCCAACAATCATCAGAAATCGAAGAAGTTGCAATCCAGGGAAGAAAAAAAATAAAACAGGAACGGGCAGAGTTCAAAAGACATGCACAGTCTGTAGAAACCCTTTCAGAAGAAGAACTTGGCAGAAATAATCCCGCAGCAATAGACCAGACTTTATCTACAATGCCCGGAGTTCAGGTCGATAAAAGAACGAATTTCGGAGGACAGAGACTGGTTGTCCGCGGATACGGAAACGATCAGAAGTTTAATAACTGGGGAGTAAAAGCCTACTGGAACAACATGCCTTTAACCAATGCCGAAGGAATTACCATTCTGGATGACATCGATTTTGCTTATGTAAACAATGTTGAGGTGATCAAAGGACCTGCGGCAACCATGTATGGCGGCGGAGTAGGAGGAGCGGTTCGCTTTTATACCCGTCCGGATTTTACCAAAGGCATTACTGTTTCAGAAAACGTTTTAGTTGGTGCTTTTAAAACATTTCAGTCCCGCACTCAGCTCAATGTTGCGGATGAAAACTATTCTGTGAATGCTGCATACGGTCACCTTGAAACCGATGGTTACAGACCTAACGGAAGCGGTCTGAAAAACTTTTTTAATGTAAACGGAACAGTTAAACTCGGAAAAAATGATCAGTTAAGCTTCTTTGGAAGTCAGGCTTATTCTTACGAACATACTTCCGGACAGATATCTTATGATGATTATTACGCAGGAATCGACAATGGAAATCCCGCCTACATCAGAAAAAATTCAGGAACAAAAATAAAATCTACACGAGTAGGATTAAGCAACTCTGTAAATATTCTTCCGAATCTTAGAAATTACACCACGCTTTTTTATTATAATGGAAATACGGAGAGTGTTTCTGCAGGGGCTTTCGGCGTAACCAGTTCTCCCAATGTAGGATTACGTTCCACATTTACCCTGAAAAATGAATTCAAAGATTTCGAAAACAGATTGGATTTCGGAACGGAGATTCAGAATTCAATGTCTACAACTTCCAGTTACCGTTTTACAGGATCCATCACAAATCCATTAGAAACTACAGGCATTTCAGGAGCCTCTTATTTTAAATACAACAACAATCAGGCAACCTATTTTGCAATAGATTATCTAACGTACAAACCTTGGGGATTGACATTTCTTGCGGGATTAAGTGCGAACAGAACCAATTACGACAGAAAAGATTTATTTGCAGTTCCGGGTTTAATTACGGGAAAGAAAGATCTGTCGTTTGAAAAACAATTCAAGACAGCTTATACACCACATTTTGCTTTACAAAAGGAATGGAAAC
>NZ_JBBCQL010000394.1:0-1998 GCF_037149975.1 Chryseobacterium sp. VD8
GATAAGACCTCTGATTTTTTTTACCTCAAAAGCAGAATCGAATAATAATTTTTTATTCCGGTCGAAAACTTTTATAGAATTTTTTCCCTGATTAAGATCTACGGGAACCGTCTGTCCGCCTGCAATTATACCTTCGGAACCATTATTGATTTTATAGTAAAATGTATCCGGCGTAGGATTATCCACTACGTAGTAATTTTTTTTGGCTAAAAAAAGGAAATAAATCCCAAAGGCTACGATAAACGCCACAACTGCAATAAGTAAGCCTTTTAAAGAAGGATTGTTTTTCATAGGATTGTAAAGTACAATTTTTGCAAATTTAGTAATATTTTTAATTCTCTGTTATTAATATTAATTATTAACTTTGCATCTTTAAAAAAAATCATATAAACGAATGCCGAATACGATCATTATTGGTTCTGGATCTTATCTTCCCAGCAGAATTATAGGAAGAGACTTTTTTCTAGATTCAGAGTTTTATTCAGAAGACGGGGTAAAGATTGACAAACCTGCTGAGGAAACGATCTCAAAATTTGTAGAAATTACAGAGATAGAAAACAGAAGATTCATAGAAGATGATCTTTCCAACTCAAAAATCGGTTACGAAGCTGCAAAAATTGCTATTGCAGATGCAAAAATAGATCAGGAGGAACTGGATTATATCATTTACGCAAGTAATTTCGGGGAAGTTACTGTAAACGGATACGCAGATTTTATGCCGACGATGGCAGCGAGAGTGAAAAACAAGTTAGGCATTAAAAACAGAAAATGTGTTACTTACGACATGCTTTTCGGATGTCCGGGATGGGTGGAAGCGATGATTTTGGCAGACAACCTAATTAAAGCTAAAGTGGCTAAAACCATCTTGGTAATTGGTGCTGAAACATTAAGCAGAGTAACAGATCCGCATGACAGAAACAGAATGATCTTTGCAGACGGAGCAGGCGCTGTTGTGGTTCAGGCTACAGATCAGGAAAATGTAGGAATCATTGCTCACAATACAATCTGTGACAACGGTGTGGAACTGGATTATCTTGCCAACGGACCATCCATCAACAAAGATTCTGACCAGACCCGTATTTTCGTAAGAATGCAGGGCAGAAAAATCTACGAATATGCGTTGAAAAACGTTCCGGCTGCAATTAAAGAAACCATTGAAGACGCTGGTCTTTCTATTGAAGATATCAACAAAATCTTAATTCATCAGGCAAATGCAAAAATGGATTATGCGATGATTGAAAGGCTTCACAAGCTTTATAACGTGAAAGAGTATGACCATTCTATCTCTCCAATGACGATCCAGAATTTCGGAAATTCTTCTGTGGCTACAATTCCTACCATGTTTGATTTAATAATTAAAGGAAAAATGGAGGGTCAATCGTTTAAAGAAAAAGGTAACATTGTAATGACTTCGGTAGGTGCCGGAATGAACATCAATGCTATCGTTTACAGATTTCCTTAACAATATTTAATTTAAAATATAATAAAGCACAGGGAAATTAATTCTTTGTGCTTTTTTTAAACTTAGTTATGCAAAGAAACTTTTTTATCATTGCGGCAGTTTTTCTTTTTCTGGAAATTTATATTTACCAGGCGATCAGAACCTTAACAGACAATAACTGGATCAAAATAGGCTATTGTATTATTTCTTTAGCGGTTTACGGCTTTTTCGCTTACGAAGTTTCCCACTTCAGCAGAGCCGACCGAAGCATGATGCGCGCGCAGATTATGATCTCCCTGTTCCTGATTTTTATTCTGCCCAAAGTTTTCATCGTTTTGTTTTTATTAATCGATGATATTTTCAGAACCGGAAGTTATCTTATCGGACTTACGAGACCATCGGAGAACTTTTTCCCTGAAAGAAGAAAGTTTTTAAGCATTATGGGATTAGGTATAGGAGGCGTTCTTTCAGCTCTTTTTATCGATGGAATTACATTTGGAAAATACCGCCATAAAGTAAGAAGGGTAAGAATGAATTTTGCGAATCTTCCCAAAAGC
>NZ_JBBCQL010000395.1:0-1927 GCF_037149975.1 Chryseobacterium sp. VD8
AAGTAAATAGACAAACGATTTATTTTTTTATAATACAAAATAAAATTAAAAAGCAACTAAAAAATAAAAGACAGCAAAGTGCTGTCTTTTTTAATTAAAAACCGGTGTAACATTGTATGTTAGTGCCAAAAAATATTCAAAATCGCAGGATATTGTCGATTCTTTGGAGCTTAAAATCAATAATGAGATAAGCAAAATCGTTCCTGATACAGCTTATGTTTCTTATAAAATTCGGGACTCTATTGAAAGACTTGAATATTCAGAAGAATGGATACATACGGAGAGAAAACCATATTTCTGACTTCTAAGGAGTATTCTAATTATTTAAAATATAATTATGGTATTAATTATTGTAATTACAGTAAAATTTTCAAATGTGATGATCAAAAAGATACTTATATTTTAACTTTTGACGGCTTAATAATTGGTGAAACCTATATTTTTATCAAAATTCCTGAAGGCTTGATTGTGAGAATCGGACATAGATGGCAAGCCTAAACAAAAATTCCCCGCAAATAGCAGGGAATTCATATTTAAATTAAATTATCTCTGAACAGCTTTCTTCATCGCATCGGGACGAAGAATTCTGTATCGTACTTCCATATCTTTAGGAACGTAAAAAACCAATGGTAGTTTGCTGTTATATCTTACGGTTTCCGGCTGAATATACACAAACTGTTTTGTCATTTTCTTGTCCGGACAAGCCATTAGCGTTCCGGCGGTTTCTCCTTTCGATTCTACTTCATAATAATTGTACCCCCATCCCTGAAGATCCTGTGTATTCACTTTCCCGATTAAAAAATGTCTGTTACAGTCGAGCATTTTTTCTGCTCCTACAAAAAATTCCACTTTAAGGTCATTTTCATTCTTAGCAATCGGAAGCTGTACATACACCTGCTTAAAACCTTCTTTTGCTTTTGGGAACATTTCAATCTGCAATTTTTCAAACCTTTCTGTTTTCTTTTGCGCGAATGCATTCACTGCTGCAAACATCATTAATCCCGAAATAAGTGTTTTTGAAAATTTCATAAATTTTGTATTTATTTTTTATAAATTCTTTAAGGACAAAAACTGTTCCAAATTAAACAATTGTTTAAATTAATTTACAGGTGATATTGAAAAAAATCAATCATTTTTCTGAGAAATCAGTCCGGAAACGGTTAGTGTTCTGCTTATACCTTACTGTGTTCTTTTAAATAACTGCACCTATTATTAAATTTAAAAGTTGTTTAAAATCATTTCAGAATTAACTCAAACATAAAAATCTTACCTATTCTATTATTCTTGCATAGTTTTATAGTTATTTATACAGTCGGAGAACCTTCTGAATCCTGATGATCGTTTTCTAAAAAGGAAAGAATATCTGAGTTCGGAGGCAGATTATATTTTTTTCTGAATCTGTTTTTCCTTATTTCGACAGTACTTACATTTACATGAGTATAAGTTGCAATATCTTTATTGGAAAAATTTAATTTAAGAAAAGCACACAGTTTAAAATCATTCTTATTGATTTCAGGAAAAGTCTTTTCAATGGTATTGCTGAATTCCGGATAAGCGTCTTTAAACCTTACTAAAAATGAAGGATCATTGTTTTGAGCCAGCTCCAGCACTTCTTTGGAAATATCATTAATCCTGTCCTGAAGTTGAGAAATCTGTTCCTCCTTTTCTGTAATATACTGGCTGGTTTCTTCTTTTTGTTTTCTTTCGGTATGGTACTTTTTAAATATCCTTCCTGCAAAAAACAATACCACTACAAAGGCTGAGAAAAACAGGATTAATATGTAGTAAAACTGATTTTTTTTCTTTCTGTTGTTATCTTCCAGTAAGTATTCGTAAGTTCCGTTGATGTCTCCTTTCTCTTTTTTGCTCAACGCATACGCAAGATCTTTCGCTTTTTTCGTATAATACAACGAAGTTTTACTTTCAC
>NZ_JBBCQL010000397.1:0-1899 GCF_037149975.1 Chryseobacterium sp. VD8
TAAAAGAAAATATAAAGGGCAAATGCCTAGCAGTTTATCTGAGAATATTTTTACACTCTCGGCTTATAAAAAGCACAGGTTTCTAAAAATCCCTTTTGCATGGGGAGCTGATGATTATGCCATTCTGACTTTTTCGGGATTGAATAAAGTTTTTTATATCGCAGATGCTAAAGTTACTGTAAGAATGTCCACTTCCAGCATATCTGGCGATTTATCCTTACAGGCAAAAAAAGATCTTGGTTATCACATGATGCGGGAAACAGTACTGAATAAATATTCAGAAAACTTCGACAAGAGCTTTCTTATAAGAATGCTGAATGACCATCTTCGTTTCTGTGAGAAAAACTTCCTGAGACCTCATCTAAGACTTTTTAAAATTCTTATGAAAAGAGGCTATCCGAAAAGATATTTCGATATGACTAAAACTGTTTGGTCAATCAAAAACAAAATAAAACACTCAAAAGGATGATTACAAAACGTAGACTCATGTTGCATTTAGATACGCTTTATCTCAAATTTTTAATAAAATTTGATGGTACTGTTCGTCACCAGATGCAGGATCATAAAAGTATTCCGGTTATCATCATCAATTTTAATCAGCTTTTTTATCTGAAGCAACTTGTTGATTTCCTGATCAGAAGAGAATTTAAAAACATCATCATTATTGATAATGCGTCTACTTACCAACCGCTCTTAGATTATTATTCAGAAATTCAGAACGTAGTAACCGTTGAAAAACTGAATACTAATTTTGGACATGATGTATTCTTTAAAAACAGAGACCTTCAGAAGAAATACGGAAAAGGATTTTATTTTCTTACGGACTCCGATATCGTTCCAAATAAAAATCTCCCGAAAGATTTTGAGACTGTTATGCTCAACTATCTATTTAAATATTATAAAAAAGTAAACAAAATAGGTTTTGCAATTGACACCAAAGATATTCCCGATTATTATCCTTTAAAAGAAAAAGTTCGAACTTGGGAAAAACGTTTCTGGCAGGACGAACTTGAAAAAAATATTTATTTTGCCTTTATAGATACTACTTTCGCATTATATAAACCTAAGTATCCTAAAACGATTTTTAATTTATTTAAATTTATGACGGCCATTAGAATGGCGGGAGATTTCACCTGTAAACATGGAGGATGGTATCTCAATCCCAATGATCTCACAGAAGAAAATATATTCTATATAAAAACTGCCAACCAGTCTTCTTCATGGAAACTAGATGAAAAAGGGAACCATGCTTCAGATGAATATGATCACTTGCTAAAATAATTCTATGCTCTCAATAATTATCTCATCATACCAAAAACACTACTTCGATCAACTGGTTGAAAATATCAGGGAGACGATCGGAGAAGATTTTCAGTATGAAATTATTCAGATGTGGAACCCGAATGTGATGAGTATTACGGAAGCGTACAATTCAGGTGCAGGAAAGTCCAGATACGAAAATCTCCTTTTTCTGCACGAAGACATTATTTTTTATACCAAAAACTGGGGAAACAGATTACTGAATCATTTACAAAAAGAAAGTACAGGAATTGTAGGAGTTGCAGGTTCGTCATATGTTCCTTCTGCCCCGTCAAGCTGGACGGTTGCTGAAAAATACAATTCTGTATATATTTTACAGGGAAATAAAGAAAATACAGAGTTCTTTCACATCAATTCAACAGAAAAAAACAGGACTAAAGTTTTTGCTGTAGATGGTGTGTTTATGGCAATCAGGAAAAAAAATTATAATGAATTTAGATTTGATGAAAATTTGAAAGGATTTCATGGTTATGATCTGGATTTCAGTTTAAGAGTTTCCCGAAAATTCCAGAATTATATCATAAATGATATTTTAATAAAGCATTTTTCCGCCGGAAATCTTGATAAAAAATGGCTGGA
>NZ_JBBCQL010000398.1:0-1790 GCF_037149975.1 Chryseobacterium sp. VD8
TCATCTTTTAAACATATTTATACAGCTAATGCTATTATTGAAGGTGTTGATAAATCTAACGGGATTTCAATGTCCGACAAAAAGTATTTGAAGGGAGAAGCTTTATTTATTAGAACGTTAATGTTTTTTTATTTGAACCAACTTTGGGGGGATATTCCATATCCTGAAACAACGGATTACACAATAAATCAGATTTTAAATAAAACACCTTCAAATGATGCATTGAAAAAAATGGTAGAAGATCTTCAACAGGTCCTGACACTATTGCAGGATGACTATCGAAATGCTGAACGGATATATGCCAATAAAATGACAGCAAGGCTTCTACTGGCAAAGATCTATATGGCACAGAAAAATTGGAATCAGGCAGAACAATTGTTAAAAGAAATTACCCAATCTTCGCTTTATCAAATAGAAACCGATATAACAAAAGTATTTCAAAAGTCAGGTAAACACATTCTTTGGCAATTAAAACCTATTAATAATGCTTCTCTGAAACAGGCTACCTTATACTATTTCTCAAATGCAAAGCCTAGTTCTTATGCGTTGAATATGAATCTCGTAAACTCCTTCAACTCTAATGACCTAAGAAAACAGCACTGGATGGCGTCAGTATCCTATAATGGATCAATATGGTATAGAGCTGAAAAATACAAAAATCGCGATAATACAAATGCTAATGAGTATTCTATCATATTCAGGGTGGAAGAAGCTTATCTTTTATTGTCAGAATCTTTGGCTCAGCAGAGTAAACTCACCGAAGGGCTTATTTATTTAAATTCGATAAGACAAAGGGCAGGTTTAGCGGCATTAACCAACTTAAGCCAAGCTGATCTCCTTAATGAAATCCTTTTGGAAGATAGACGTGAATTCTTTACTGAAACAGGACATAGGTTTCTTGATCTGAAGAGAATGGATAAACTCAATTTATTGTCAACTGCAAAGCCTAACTGGAAGGATTTTCATAAACTTTGGCCGATCCCCCAAAATGAAATTCTCCTCAATCTAAATCTCAAACCTCAGAATAATGGCTATTAAGATCAAATATTTACTGGTTTCCATAATTCTTAACGGCTTCATATTTATACCTGCTCAACAGCAGGGGGATACCTTAACCCAATGGAAGGCAAAATTTGCAACATTGGGCGGGGTTCCCAAGATTTCATCTGAAGGAACATGGATAGGAATCAATAAGCAGTATAAACTTGGTGGTGATTCGGCTTATGTTGTTAGCACAAAGGACAAGACAATACATAAAATTGTATCGACGGGAGTTTTGGACTTTCTTAATGAAGAAGGGGTTTTTGGGAGAAAAGCCGATCAATTACAGTTTCTGAACCTTAAGACTGGTAAAATATACCAATATAATAATGCCAGCAATTATTATCGGCTGGATAATTTAAATAGATATGCCATTTACTCCAGAGATAAGCACCTTATTTTTTATGATCTGACGGGCAATCAGCTACAGGAAATGGCAGACATTGATGGTCTTATGGCAACAGACTCAAAAAGTAAGCTATATGTTGTAAGGCAGAGTGAAGGAAAAGCCAAGATCCTTGAAACAACGGGTAAAAGACAAGAAATTGTATATTCAACAGAAAATCGAATATCAAAGATCGAACTTACGCCATCAGGCAAACAGCTACTCATTACAGAAGTTCAGATTCAGAAAGGACATAATCAATTGACTATACTCGATTCAGAACATGACTATAAAAAGGTAATTCAATTAAACGTTCCAAGCAAATCAGAATTAAGTTTGACGGAAATTCAAAATGGAAAGTACT
>NZ_JBBCQL010000399.1:0-1781 GCF_037149975.1 Chryseobacterium sp. VD8
GGTTGTTTAGGACTTGCCGTTGCAAAGGTAGGAATATTTTGCAAAACTCAAAACTTTATTAAAGGAAATTAATGGAAAAAATTGGCTTACAGAGGTAGTTTGCTGAAATTCAGACCAATAATTTTTCAGAAATTTTCAAAAAAATTAGATATGACGAAGAGCCCTTCCACATTAGGAATTTTACTGTTTGGAGCTACGATGATTGTTTTTTTCGTGGTGTATTACTTCTTTTCAGGAGTTAATTATTTTGATATTTCATTGAAAGCCAATGCTTTCGTTTTACCGATTCTGTATGCCGGAGCTGCATTCTGGTCGGTGAAATCGTACTGGAGCAGCCATAGAACGGTAAGCTTTAAAGAAGCATTTAAAAGAGCTTTCGTTCCCATGTTTATCGGAGGAATTTTATCCATTTTCAGCATTTATGCTTTCTTAAATTTTGTGGATACAGACGCAAAAAAGCTGCTGAATTATCAATATGTGACAAGACAGAAAGCGGAAATGGATAAAGAATATTATTCTGCAAGAAAAGTTTTAAAACACCAGAAAGACATTGATGAACTGGATAAAAAGTACAAAGAAAGGCTTCCAAGCTTCTCTCCGGAGGCGGTGAAAGGAAAAGATATGCTTACTGCAAGTCATTTTTCAGGATATTTTGCGGCAATTCTTATATTTTACGTAGTTTTGTCAGTGTTTTTCGGAGCGTTTTTCAGAACAAAAACAATCTATCAGGAAGAACAAAACCAAGAATAATTTTTTATTAAAATTAAATGAATTTATCTATAGTTATTCCGTTACTGAATGAGGAAGCCTCTCTGGAAGAGCTTTTTTCAAGGATTGATAGCGTTTGTAAATCAAACAGTTTATCTTATGAAATCTGGTTTGTAGACGATGGAAGTACGGATCTTTCGTGGAGCATTATCGAGAATCTGAAAGTACAGCATCCTCAGATCCACGGAATTAAATTTTCTAAAAATTACGGAAAATCTCAGGCACTTCATGCTGCTTTTGAAAGAACAAACGGCGATGTAATCATCACGATGGATGCTGATTTACAGGATTTTCCGGAAGAAATCCCTGAACTGTACAATATGGTTGTTCAGGATAATTACGACATTGTTTCCGGCTGGAAAAAGAAGCGTTTTGATAATGTAATGACGAAAAATGTACCGTCGAAATTATTCAATTCTGCAGCCAGAAAAGTCTCCGGTGTTTATCTTCACGATTTCAACTGCGGACTGAAAGCTTATAAAAAACAGGTCGTAAAATCCATTGATGTTTACGGAGATATGCACCGTTACATTCCTGTTTTGGCGGCAAATGCAGGATTCAGAAGAATTACGGAAAAAGAAGTTCAACATCAGGCGAGACCTTACGGAACTTCAAAATTCGGAACCGAAAGATTTATCAGAGGATTTCTGGATCTGGTAACACTTTGGTTTGTAAGTCGTTTCGGAGGAAGGCCGATGCATTTCTTCGGAGCGGTGGGAACTTTAATGTTCATTGTAGGTTTTCTTTCAGCACTTTGGCTGGGTATTTCAAAACTCATAGATGTGGCAAGAGGAATTTACGGACATTTAATCACCAATAATCCGTGGTTTTTTATCGCTTTAACCATGATGATTATGGGAACCCTGCTTTTCGTAGCCGGATTTTTAGGAGAAATGATTATCAGAACCAACAGAGAGCATAAGAATTACAATATTGATGAAGTGATATAATGAATTCGGAAGATTTTCATACGTATTTCATTAGAAATAATTTTCAAGGCAAAGAAATCCAGC
>NZ_JBBCQL010000400.1:0-1757 GCF_037149975.1 Chryseobacterium sp. VD8
AGTGAATTCAAATCTTTTATTTTCCTGACCCCAGATTCCTGCAATAAACCAGATCGGGATCAAAGTAACTTCCCAGAAAATGTAGAACAGCAAACCGTCCAGCGAAGTGAAAACTCCTACAAGACCAAACTGCATCAACAGAATTAAACCATAGAATGTATTTCTGTAGCTTACATTTTCGTTAAATGAAGATAAAATAATGATAGGCGCCAGAATATTGGTTAACAATAAAAGAAGTAAACTCATCCCATCGATTCCGAAGTGAAGAGAGCTCTTCATGAATTGTGACCAAGGATAGTTGATCTCGTGCTGCAATACGCTGTCTACCGTAGGATTAAAATCAAAATCCACAGTGATGTAGAAGGTAATCAGCATTTGTACCAACGCAATTCCCAGTGCCAAATATTTGCTGGATTTATCTTTCCATGCAAAAACTAATCCCGAACCTACCAGAGGTAATAGTAATAGTGTTAATAATAAACCAGACATTATTGTAATATAAAGTTAACAATCAGTATAATTCCCACAGCCAAAGACATGATTAAGATGTAATTCTCAACATTTCCGTTCTGGATACGCTTCATAGCTTTTCCGCTGTCTTCAGCGCCTTCACCTACGAAGTCTACAAAACGATCAAGAATCCCTTTATCAAACATCTTTCCTCCGCGTCCTAATCCTTCAACAGTTTTTACAATTAATGCATTGTAAATTTCGTCAACGTATAATTTTTTAGCAGACAGTTTTTCCCATCCTGTGTACTGCTGTTCCGGTAACGCCTGTTTTTTCTTATTTACATAAGTATTTTTAACAAGGAACCAAACGCAGAAGAACATTACAACTGTTGCTCCTAAAAGTATCATTTCAGTTCCAAACGGAACTCCCGAAAGAGTTGCTTCCATCTGTTTAAAGCTTTCCTCTGTAAGAACCGGCTTCAGCCATTCCATTAATTTGGCATAATGACCATGACCGATGAAGTGAGGAAGGTTAATTAATCCACCCAAAACGGAAAGAACAGCCAATACGATCAATGGTAATGTCATATTTGAAGGACTTTCGTGTAAGTGGTGTTTTTGTTTTTCTGTACCTCTGAACTCTCCGTGGAAAGTAAGATAGTACAATCTGAACATATACGTAGCCGTAACCGCCGCTAAAACAAATAAAATTACCCAGTATACCGGATTTTTAGCGAAAGCAGCTACTAAAATTTCGTCTTTGGAAATCATCCCTGAAAGCAATGGGAATCCTGAGATTGCCAATGTTCCGATAAGGAATGTAGCGTGTGTGATCGGTATGTATTTTTTCAGACCTCCCATGAAACGCATATCCTGTTCGTTGCTCATCGCGTGGATTACAGATCCTGCTCCCAAGAATAATAATGCCTTGAAGAAAGCGTGTGTCATTACGTGGAACATCGCAGTTGTATAAGCTCCAAGACCTAATGCGATGAACATGAATCCAAGTTGTGAAACAGTAGAATATGCCAGTACTTTTTTGATATCGTTCTGACGAAGCGCGTAGAATCCTGCCAAAGCTGCCGTTAAGAATCCGATGAATAAAATTACTCCCTGAACGGTTGGAGCCAAAGTGAATAAGAAGTTGGATCTTACCACTAAATACATACCCGCCGTTACCATCGTTGCGGCGTGAATTAACGCTGAAAGAGGAGTAGGTCCCGCCATCGCATCCGGCAACCATGTATATAATGGAACCTGAGCAGATTTACCGGTAGCACCGATAAATAAACTCGTTGTAATGAA
>NZ_JBBCQL010000401.1:0-1733 GCF_037149975.1 Chryseobacterium sp. VD8
AAGAAGCCGTCTCATTTCCATGAGGCGGTTTTTTTTATTAAACTTTTCAGATTGGATTTTTTGGCTGATTTTTAAAATAAAATGTGGATCTTACGCCACTTTTTTTCTTAAATTATGTGCTAAAGCATGTAATCCGAACTCGATTTCTACTTTTTTGATGGATTTGAGCATAAATCGTTTAAAATGGTGATTGTGTTTCAGATGTGCAAACACAGGTTCCACATCGCAGCATCTTTTTTTACGTTTTTGTATTCCTTCTTCGCTTTTCAGTCGTTTTCGGGCGAGTTCTTTGTGGCGTTCCAGATTGTGATTCCGCTCTATACTGCGGTTTTCTTTGGACTGATGGCACCTGCTTCTCAACGGGCAACCACTACAGTTTTTGGCTTGGTAATGCGATTGTTTTTGTATAAAACCATTTTTCGTTTTGGTGGTACTTTCATGGGTTTTCTCCATTTTTTGTCCCATCGGACAAACGTAAAAATCCTGTTCCCGATTGTAATGTAAATGCTCTTTGCTAAAGGTTTTGTGCTTGTTTTGATAATGCTCATCCTGTTCTTTATCAAAGGTATTGTACTTTACGAAAGCTTCTATATTAAGTTCTTCTAACAATTGATAATTTTCTTCACTCCCGTAACCCGCATCTGCGGTGAGTGATTCTATTGCAGAGAAGACTTCTTGTCCATAACTTTCTTTAAAATTATCTAAATGCGACACTAAAGTCGTTGTATCCGTGGGATTTTGATGAAGCGTGTAATTAAGAATAAACTGATTCTCTGTAGAAATCTGCGCATTGTAAGCGGGTTTGAGCTGTCCGTTCTTCATATGATCTTCCTTCATTCTCATAAAGGTCGCATCCGTATCGGTCTTGCTGTAAGAGCCTCTTTCTTTCAAAATTTCCTCCTGCAGCTCATACTTTTCAAGGTTTTTCTCAAAGTTGTTTTTGATATAATTCAGCTTCGCTTTTGCTTTGGTTTTTCCTTTGTCCGAAGTAGTTTTTCCGCTTAGTTTTTGATTAATATTTTCAACGGTCTGCCGGATTTTTTCTTTACTGATTTCTTTAAATTCCGGCGGCTGCGGATCTGTATCTTCATCCGAAGCGATGCTTTGGGCATAAGTCCAAAGTTCTTCAAGTTGTTGAAGCATTTTTTCTTTATTGGTTTGGATGGATTTTCCCCAAACAAAAGTATAACGGTTGGCTTGTGCTTCTATCTTTGTACCGTCCGTGTAGACTTGCTTTAAAGTAATCAATCCTTCTTCTGCCAAAAGCAAAACCACCTGGGTAAAAATATCCTTGAAAGCGGACTGCAATTTCTGACTTCTGAATCTTGCAATAGTGTTATGATCAGCAATATTCATATTGGAAAGCCACATAAAAAGAACATTTTCACGCATCGCCTTTTCTATTTTTCTTGACGAATAAATGTTTTCCATATATGCAAAAACCATCACCTTAAGCATCATTACCGGATGGTAACTCGGATTGCCTTCTTTACGGTAAGCGCTTAATAATTTGGAAATATTAATCTTCTCTAAGACATCATTGACGATGCGGACAGGATGTTCCGATGAAATTAAATCCTCAAAAGTATGAGGAAACAAAACCAACTGATTTTGATTGTAATGCCTAAATCCCATATATGTTATTGATTACCAAATAAATATACAAAACAACAGTCAATCTTACAAATGTTTTAATCAAAGAAACCGCCTCAGTTGTGAGACGGCTTCTTTTT
>NZ_JBBCQL010000402.1:0-1691 GCF_037149975.1 Chryseobacterium sp. VD8
TGGTTCAGTTTTTTAATCAAATGTATTCTATGCCGGAAACCATTGTGGTTGGAATTGCAAACATTGACAGAAAGAAAGATTTCACTTTTCATACAGATTTGAAAGATTTACAGAAAGATTACCCTACAACGGGACATTCAGATAAGTTTATTAATTTTTTAGATAAAGAATTGAAGCCTTATATTGAAAGTCATTTTAAGACAACAGATAATTATCTTTTCGGACAATCGCTTGGCGGACTTTTAGCAACTGAAATTTTATTGAAAAACCCTGAAATGTTCAATAACTATTTTATCATCAGTCCGAGTTTATGGTGGGATGATGAAAGTCTTCTAAAACAGGCTCCTCAATTATTGTCTAAAATTAAGGATATTAAAAAATTCATTTATATTTCCGTTGGAAAAGGGGAGCATCCTGTAATGGTAAAAGATGCAGAAGATTTATTTGATGTTTTAAAAAAATCTAACAAGAAAAACTGGACGATAGAATATAAAATGATGGAAACAGACAATCATGCAACAATCCTACACAGAAGTTTGTATGAAGGTTTGGTAAAATTGTTTCCGTATCAGGAACCGAAATAGAAATTAAAAACACAAGTCATGAAATATTTATTTTTTGCCATTTTCTTTTCAGTTTTAATATATGGTCAGAAAATTGAAAAGGAGAAAATTAATATTCAGCTTAAAAATGAACTGGCTCAGATTAATTATGATGATCAGATCTATCGTGAATTGATGCAACCTGATATTTCTTTGGAAAGAAAACAGCAAATCATAAATGAAAAGAAGCTGACAGAAGAACAGGCGACTGTTGGTTTATGGAAAGTTATGCAAAAGCAGGATGATGAAAATTTGGGAAAAATTGAAGAAATTCTTGCAAAATATGGTTATCCCGGAAAATCATTAGTTGGAGAACCGGAAAATAAAACCGCATGGATTGTTATTCAGCATTCCGCGAAGATCAAGCAGTATTTACCTATTATAAAAGAAGCAGCGGAAAAAAAAGAAATTCCTTTCACATTATATGCAATGATGCTTGACAGGCAACTTATGCAGGAGGGAAAAGAACAAATCTACGGAACTCAGGGAACTTCGTTTAATATTATGAAAAGTGGAGTTACAGAAACTATTTCATTAATTTGGCCAATTAAAAATTTTAATGAAGTTAACAAATTAAGAAAAGAGGTAGGATTTTCAGAAACAATTGATAGCTATGCTAAAGATCTTTTTGGGAATGATTTTGTGCTTAAAAACTACACATTAGAAGAAGTCTTAAAACTTCGAAATAAGAATAAAAAGTAAAAAACTATATGGAAAAGTTAAAAAACTATATCTACGGCGAATGGATCGAAGGAAACGGAAACGGAATTCCTTTGTACAATGCTGTAAACGGAGAACAGGTTGCCATTTCCGACACAGAAGGTCTGAATTTTGAGCAGGCTTTGGATTACGGAAGAACAGTAGGTTACAAAAACCTTTCATCCATGACGTTCTACGATCGTGGAGAAATGCTTAAAAAAGTAGCACTTTATCTCCTTGAAAGAAAGAAAAAATATTACGAACTATCGTATAAAACAGGAGCAACTCACGTTGATTCTTGGGTAGATATTGAAGGAGGTTTTGGTACATTCTTCACGTATTCAGGATTGGCAAAAAGAATGCTTCCGAATACACCGTTTTGGGTAGATG
>NZ_JBBCQL010000403.1:0-1672 GCF_037149975.1 Chryseobacterium sp. VD8
GCCAATATAAAAGTTAAAAAAAAATTAGGATCAGATTTTAAACAAAGAATAGATCCTGATGTAGAAAAAGAAGTATTTCAAGGTTTTTTGTATAATTATTTCAGATTTTATCCGGTTACTCGAAAAAATATTTTATTTACATTACAATTTTATCCTAAAAAACTTAATTTTAGAGATCATTTGGAAATCTTAAAAAAATATTATCATTATATAAGATATTCCGGAAATATCAACAAACACACAAAGAATTAAAATTTATTAAAAAGGCTTATCTGCATGATTATAGGAAACGGACTCATTGCCAACTCACTAAAAAATATCGATACCGAAGACAATCTTTACTTTGCTTCCGGAGTTTCAAACTCTCTCGAAACAAGAAGCTCGGAATTTGAAAGAGAATTTTCTCTGCTAAAAAACAGCATTATACAACATGAGGAAAATAAACTTTTTTATTTTTCCACTTTAAGTGTAAATGATCTTTCAAAACAGCAAAGTCCATACGTTTTGCACAAACTGGAAATTGAAAATTTCATAAAAGGAAATTGCAAAAATTACATCATTTTAAGGGTCGGTAATATTGTAGGCAAAGGCGGAAATCCGAATACCCTTTTCAATTTCCTCAAAACACAAATTATGCATGGAAATAATTTCTTGCTTCATCAAAAAGCCAGAAGATTATTGCTGGATATTGATGATATTACAAAATTTTTAGAATCAAACTGTGCAAATATTAATAATCAAACCATTAATTTTGCCTATCCGTATTATTATGATTTAAAGGAAATTGTAGAAGCCATCCGGAACAAGCTTCAAAAAGAAGCAAATTATCAGGAATCGGATGAAGGAGACTTTTATAAAGTCGATTTTGATGAATCGGTCAACGATTTCTTTAGAGAAATAGATGCTGAAAATTATTTAAAAAATTTAGCTGAAAAATATATTTAGAACAGAACACAAATGCCTGAAATTTATTTTATTATTGTTACCTACAATGCCATGAAATGGGCAGAAAAATGCTTTACCAGCTTAAGGCAGTCTTCTGTACCTGTTCACTGTATTGTGGTAGACAATGGTTCCACAGACGGCACACAAAAATACATTACGTCCAATTTTCCCGAAGTTGAATTGATTCAGTCTGAAAAAAATTTAGGATTCGGAAAAGCCAATAACATAGGAATCGAAAAAGCCTATCAAAAAGGAGCAGATTTCTTTTATCTGATGAATCAGGATGCATGGATTTTTAACGACAGTGTAGAAAAGCTCCTGAATGTTTACAATCTCCATCCCGACAAAGAAGAAATAGGTATACTGAGCCCGATGCATATCGACGGAACGGGTAAAAAACTGGATATTTTTCTTGATAAATATATTGCTCATAATTTTGAGACACGTCTGATTTCTGATCTTTATTTTCAGACTTTACAGCCCTTTTACGAAATAAGCTTCATCAATGCTGCTCATTGGTTCTTACCAAAGGAGACTATTGAAATTATAGGAGGATTCAACCCTTATTTTTTTCATTATGGTGAAGATCTCGAATATGTAAACCGCATTTTGTTTCACAAAAAGAAAACTTTTCTGGTACCCGAAAGCAAAGTAATACATGATGGAAAGCAATCTCTTTCCAAGGTAGACTATACAAAATACGAAGACCTCAGAATAGAAACCAACA
>NZ_JBBCQL010000404.1:0-1667 GCF_037149975.1 Chryseobacterium sp. VD8
TCTTAAAAAAACAAGAAAAATAACTGTAGTTTAAATAATTTTTAGAACAACCCCATCAAAAATTTTTACAAAATTTTGCCGAATCTAAAGAGAAAGGAATTTTTTTGCGCTCCATTTAAATTGCAAAAAACACTCAAAATCTGACGAAATGTCACGCTTTTTTCTTTGGCAGAATGTTTGTGAATAAAAAGGAAAATAAAGATTGAATTATGGTAAATCAGGATATTAACGAAGAAAGCATCAATAATCAAGAAGATACGAATATTCAGAACGAAGCGGCAACTGAGGAAAATGTGACAGCAAAACCGACAGCAGAGGAACTTTTGGCAGAAGAAAAGGATCGTTACATCAGATTGTACGCAGAATTCGAAAACTATAAAAAAAGAACGAGCAAAGAAAAAATGGAGTTTTTCCAGTATGCAAATCAGGATATGATGATTTCTATGCTGGGCGTATTGGACGATTTTGAAAGAGCGATTAAAGAAATCGCGAAGAACGGAAATCCTGCTGATCTGCAAGGTGTTGAATTAATTTACAACAAATTCAAAAATAAACTGACAGAAAAAGGACTGAAAGCAATGGAAGTAAAAGCGGGAGACAGCTTTAATGTGGATTTCCACGAAGCGATCACCCAGATTCCTGCTCCGTCAGAAGATTTGAAAGGAAAAATTGTAGATGTTATTGAAACAGGATACACTTTAGGAGAGAAAGTAATCCGTTTTGCAAAAGTAGTTACAGGAAATTAACATAAGCAATAAGTGATGGGTAATAAGCAATTTTTGATATTACTCATTATTCATTACTAATTACTCATATAAAGATGTCAAAAAGAGATTATTACGAGGTTCTTGAGATCAGCAAATCTGCATCAGCCGACGAAATAAAGAAAGCATACCGTAAAATGGCCATAAAATATCACCCTGATAAAAATCCGGGAGATAAGGAAGCCGAAGAAAAATTTAAAGAAGCTGCAGAAGCTTACGAAGTTCTGAGCGACGAACAGAAACGTGCACGATACGACCAGTTCGGACACGCAGGAATGGGCGGAAACGGAGGCTTCGGCGGAGGCGGTTTCGGAGGCGGAATGAACATGGAAGATATTTTCAGTCAGTTTGGAGATATTTTCGGTGGCGGTTTCGGAGGATTCGGCGGCGGCGGAGGAGGTCGTCAACAGGTAAAAGGTTCTAATTTAAGAATCAGAATTAAGCTGAATCTTGATGAAATGGTGAACGGAACGCAGAAAACCATTAAAGTAAAGAAAATGAAGATGGCAGAAGGTGCCACTTCAAAAACCTGCCCTACCTGTAACGGTTCCGGTGTACAGCTTAAGGTAATGAATACGATGTTCGGACAGATGCAGACCCAGACAACCTGCGGAACATGTCAGGGAATCGGAAAAGTGGCAGATAAAATTCCGGCGGGCGCCAATGCTCAGGGATTAATTAAAGATGAAGAGGAAGTAACGATTAATATTCCAGCGGGAGCAAGAGACGGCATTCAGCTTAACGTAAGAGGAAAAGGTAATGATGCTCCTTTCGGTGGAATTCCGGGAGATTTACTGGTAATTATCGAAGAGGAAGTTGATAAAGTAATCAAAAGAGAAGGCGATAATCTTCATCAGGAATTGTATATTTCATTTGCTGAAGCCGCTTTGGGAACGAAAAAAG
>NZ_JBBCQL010000405.1:0-1648 GCF_037149975.1 Chryseobacterium sp. VD8
CTGCCAATGCTCCGTCCTGCCACTGCTGGTTCAGGAAGTTTTCGATCATCGTCTGTACGCGAACCCATGTATTGGCTGTGTTCGGTTCAAATACGAAACGTTCTGTTGCTTTTTTCACGGATTCTTCTACCATGTTGAAGAATCTGCGTACTGAAATGTATCTCCATTCGTTGCTGTTGCCATCAAGTGTTCTTGCACCCCAAACCAATGTGCCTTTTCCTGTAAAAGATCTGATAACGTTGATGGATTTTCCTGAAGTAGGATCTACATTAAGAGTCATCTGATCTTCGTGAGAAACTTTTACTGTAGGAGCCACTACATAGCTAAGTCCAACATTAGCAGGCGCTTTGAATACTCCGGAAGTGCTGTCTACTTTTGCATACACACCCGCAACTGCTGAGGACGGAGCCATTACTACTCTTTCAGACTCGATTGCTGCTTTAGCTTTATTATACAGCTCTGTTCTGTTGGATTTTAGCCATTTTAAATTGTCTACATAGCCATTTGGAAGAGACAAAACATTTCCTGAGTCATCTTTTTCTTCAAAACTTGTAATTTTAATATCTTCATCCTCAAAGCTATACGTTAAAACAGTTTCCAATTTCGGATAATAAGCTGCTCCGTATTTTAAACCTGTAGAAACTACTTTATTTCTGAAAGTAAGATCATCTCCAAGAACGTCCATAATAACAAACCTGTCTTTCATTTCCTCTGCATGATCCAAAGCCAATCCATACAAACCGTAAGCCTCTAATGCTGGTAAAGATTCTGCATCCGGGAAAACAATAAGCGTAGGCTCATCTTCTTTTTCAAGAGTCTTAAGTCCTGCCTCTAATTCGATTTTTGATACATCTGTAGGATACCCTGAAGCTATTCCAACAGAAATAATATAACATGGACCGCCACCGTTTGCAAAATACATTTGCATAGCATGGTACATTTTGAATTTACCTAATTTAGTGGTATCAAAAGTGGTAGAGACCGTATTATCTTTAACAGAAATTTTGATCTCTTTCCCTTCGTTTTTTCCTTTACCAAAAACAGCCTCATATTCTAATAGAGAAGAAATTCTTGTCGGCTCATTTTTTGGTCCTTTCTCTGTATATCCGATGAAAGCAGGGATCGCTGTTTCTACTTGTGCTACGGAAGGCGGAAATTTTGCCAGTTCCTCCACGTAAACACCTGGTGTTTTGTAATTCATTTTGTTAAAAATTTAAAATTAATATTTAGTTATGTTCAATAGTTAAACCTTCGTGCGCAATCTCCAAAGTTTCAATTGCTACTTCATTACCTTCAGCTTTCAGATCGGTGGATTGTAATTTCAGCGGGAAGGCATTTTTCACTTTCCATGTTACGGCAGGTGCACCGTTTTCGTCTAAAAGAGAAATCGTAATGGATCTTCTTTCTACCGTATTCATCTGAACCGTCTGCAACCATTCGAAATAATTGTTATCACCTTTGAAAGTTCCTCTTTTTAAAGTGATGTTTCCGAATTTTGCCATTCCAGGCATTTTGATCTTGCTGAAATCCGGACTTGCTCCCTGTCTGTATTCAATGATATCGCGCTCGATGCTTAATCCCGAAACTTCCTGAAAACCGATGTTCGTTCCGCCCCAGTCTACTTCAAAGGAAAACTTTACTAATGGAT
>NZ_JBBCQL010000406.1:0-1619 GCF_037149975.1 Chryseobacterium sp. VD8
CAGATTCAGAAAGGACATAATCAATTGACTATACTCGATTCAGAACATGACTATAAAAAGGTAATTCAATTAAACGTTCCAAGCAAATCAGAATTAAGTTTGACGGAAATTCAAAATGGAAAGTACTTTCTCATCAATTCAAGGGTAAGATTCTCCGAAGAGCAGTCTTCCTTGGTTGACATATGGTATGGCAATGATCCATTTGTCAACCTACATAAAAGAATGTACGTAAATAACGAATACTGGTTATGGGATACGATAGCGAATAAACTGCAGTCATTAAAAATTCAGGAGAACCATGTACTTGAATCTTTAAATAATGCTCGATATTTTCTGACCTATCTACCTAGAAAAGATTACAATTTTAATACGTTTACGCCAGATATCAATGATGCCTATATATTTGATATATCAACAGAAAGTTTAACAGCAATCGGCAGCTTAAAACAAATACCTACTTTAACAAAAGGTTGGAGACCCGACTTTGTGGGAAATAGGTTTTTTTGTTCCAAGAATGGCAGGTTGTTCCTAGCGAGCAATGATGGTAAAAATTGGTCCTTGTTCAGTACTTCGGGCAAGAGAGAAGCCTTAATAGAAAAATTTGGTCTTGAAAAACCTGTTTTTACGGCAAACAGCAATCAAATTTATTTTGAAAGCAGTGACGACCTCTGGAAATATGACATCAATAGAAAGAAGTTGACCGCTTTGGGCATTGCAAAAGGAAAAAAAGTTGAAATTAAAAATCAAACTAACGAATTTGGTGAAAGTACATTAAATTCATTTTTACCGGAAGATTCCATATTGCTGGAAGTATATGATAATTATTCAAATAAAACTTTTTACAATATGTACCGCAAGGGAAAATGGAAAGAGGTTGTACCGGAAACAGAAAACAGGATTGACTCTGATCATCTACTTTTCAACAGAAATATGACATCCTTTTATACGTTGGAAAGAAATTTCAACCAGCCTCCTACATTGTATTCCTATGTCAATGGACATAAAAATAAATTGTTCAATGCCGGAATTAAGGATGTTGAAGCACAAAAGATCAAACAGAAAATTTATAATTTCAAAGCTGTTGGAAAAAATCTAAGGGGTATTTTATACTATCCAATAGACTATGATCCAAAGGGAAAATATCCAATGGTAGTCCATATCTATCAGGTACAACGGACTTTAAGCAATGATTATCTTTCTCCAAATAATGTATCACCTGTAGGATTCCAGATCAGGACTTTATTGGAACGAGGGTATTTTGTATATCTCCCCGATATAGAACAAGGCAAGGATGGCCCCGGCATGTCAGCTTTAGAATGCGTAAATAGCGCGCTGGATGCTTTATTGAAAAACCCTCTAATTGATCAGGATAGAATCGCGCTTTTAGGACATTCGTATGGTGGTTATGAAACCAATTTCATCGCCACACAATCGCAGCGCTTTAAGACATATGTATCAGGAGCAGGTTTCAGTGATCTGATCAGCAGTTACCATTCTTATAGTTATCAGTATGTTAAACCGTTTTATTTCTTTTATGAAACTGGGCAGTTCAAGATGGGAGACTCAGTGGCTGAAGATAAAGAAAAATATTTACTGAATAGTCCTATTTTAAATGTTGA
>NZ_JBBCQL010000407.1:0-1592 GCF_037149975.1 Chryseobacterium sp. VD8
CTGGGCTCTTGGAGAATGACTGGCTTATGCAACGCTTTTGGTAGAAGGTCATAATGTAAGAATTTCCGGAGAAGATGTAGAAAGAGGAACATTCTCTCACAGACACGCAGTGGTAAAAACGGAAGATACTGAAGAAGAATATATTCCGTTAAGACAGGTTTCTGAAAGCAGATTCGATGTATTCAACTCTCACCTTTCCGAGTATGGAGTTCTTGGTTTTGATTACGGTTACGCAATGGCTTCTCCTAATACGTTAACGATTTGGGAAGCTCAATTCGGAGATTTTGTGAACGGCGCACAGATTATCGTAGACCAGTATTTAGCTGCCGCAGAAGAAAAATGGAAAATTCAGGACGGTTTGGTAATGCTGTTGCCTCACGGTTCCGAAGGACAGGGAGCAGAACACTCTTCAGCGAGACTGGAAAGATTCTTAACCCTTTGTGCAAACGAAAATATGGTGGTTGCAAACATCACTTCTCCTGCTAACTATTTCCACCTGTTAAGAAGACAGTTGAAATGGTCATTCAGAAAACCATTGGTGGTAATGAGTCCTAAATCATTGTTAAGACATCCGAAAGTGGTTTCCCCGCTTGAAGATTTCGCTAACGGAGGTTTCCAGCCTGTTTTAGACGATCCGACTGCAGATCCTTCAAAAGTTGAAAAATTAGTACTTTGTTCAGGTAAATTATACTTCGAATTATTGGCTAAAAAAGAAGAATTAAATGCTGAAAATATTGCACTGGTAAGATTCGAGCAGTTATATCCGCTTCAGACAGATGCTATCGAAGCAATCTTCGAAAAATATTCAAACAGAAAAGAATTGGTTTGGGCTCAGGAAGAACCTGAAAATATGGGAGCTTGGTCTTATATCCTGAGAAACTTCAGAGAAACAGGAATCAATGTTATTGCTCCGGTTCCTAGTGGTGCTCCGGCTCCGGGAAGTCACAAAATGTTTGAGAAAAACCAGAATGCAGTAATCAACAGAGTATTCGACAGAAACGATGCTCCGGTAAAAAGACCTGTAACCGCTTAATTAAAAATAATAATCAATAAAAAAATAAAAAATACGATATGTCAGTTTTAGAAATGAAAGTTCCTTCACCGGGCGAATCAATTACAGAAGTTGAAATTGCAACCTGGCTTGTAAAAGATGGAGATTATGTAGAAAAAGATCAACCCATCGCTGAAGTAGATTCAGATAAAGCTACTCTTGAATTGCCTGCTGAACAAAGTGGTGTAATCACTCTGAAAGCTGAAGAAGGTGACGTTGTACAAGTAGGACAGGTGGTTTGTTTAATCGATATGGATGCTGCAAAACCTTCAGGAAGCGCTGCTCCTGCTGCTGAAGCTCCAAAACAGGAAGAAGCTCCGAAAGCTGCTGAACCTGCTAAACAGGAAGCTCCGGCTCCACAACCTGCTACTCAGCCTGTAGCTGCTGCAACGCAGACGTATGCAACGGGTGCTCCTTCTCCTGCTGCTAAGAAAATTCTTGACGAAAAAGGAATGGATGCTTCACAGGTTTCAGGAAGCGGAAGAGACGGGAGAATCACTAAATCAGACGCTGAACTGGCTGCAGTTCCTGCATTGGGAGG
>NZ_JBBCQL010000408.1:0-1550 GCF_037149975.1 Chryseobacterium sp. VD8
TCTAACTGGTTTGGCGGAAACGATTATGGAGACAGAATCGCGGAAGACTACAAAATCAGAAGATACCTTGAAGCTAGATTATCTAAAGGTGGGATTTCAAGAATTTATATTGAAAGAACATTAAAATTAGTAACAGTTACAATTACTACTGCTAGACCGGGACTTATCATCGGTAAAGGAGGTCAGGAAGTTGATAAACTGAAAGAAGAGTTGAAAAAATTGACTAAAAAGGATATTCAGATCAACATCTTCGAAATCAAAAGACCTGAGCTTGATGCAGTATTAGTTGCGGACAGCATTGCTAAGCAGATTGAAAACAGAATCTCTTACAGAAGAGCTGTTAAAATGGCGATGGCAGGTACAATGAGAATGGGAGCAGAAGGTATCAAAGTTCAGATCTCTGGTAGATTGAATGGAGCTGAAATGGCAAGATCAGAATCTTTCAAAGAAGGAAGAATTCCATTGTCTACTTTCAGAGCGGATATCGATTACCACATCGGTGAAGCACTTACTCAGTACGGAAAACTAGGGGTAAAAGTTTGGATCATGAAAGGTGAAGTTTACGGTAAAAGAGAACTTTCTCCATTAGTGGGACAACAGAAAAAAGGAGGTCAGTCAGACAGAAGAGATAACAGAGGAGGAGACAGAGACAACAGAAGACCTAGAAAAAACAACAACAATAACAATAATAATTAAAATTTTAGATTAGAAATTTTGAATTTTAAATTACCGTTACTTTTTTAAAATAAAAAAAATCTAAAATCTAAAATCTAAAATCTAAAATTTAGAAATTATGTTACAACCAAAAAGAACCAAGTTCCGTAGAGTTCATAAGATGAAAATGAAGGGGAATGCCCAGAGAGGTAGTCAACTTGCTTATGGAACTTTCGGAATCAAGGCGACAGAAGGTGCTTGGATCACTGCAAGACAAATTGAAGCTGCTCGTATCGCTGCGACAAGATATATGAAGAGAGAAGGTCAACTATGGATCAAAATCTTCCCGGATAAGCCAATTACTAAAAAACCTGCGGAAGTACGTATGGGTAAAGGTAAAGGTGCTGTGGAATATTGGGTAGCTGTAGTAAAACCAGGTAAAATTATGTTCGAAATCGGAGGTGTACCTTACGATATCGCTAAGGAAGCTTTAAGACTTGCTGCACAAAAATTACCAGTTGTTACTAAATTTGTAGTTGCTAACGATTTTGTTAAACCTCTTTAATCTTTGAATACAATGAAAAAAGCTGATATTAAAAATTTAAGCGCGGGTGATATTCAAGCTCAATTAACTGAAGCAAAAGCTCAATATTCTAAATTGAAATTGGCTCATGCAATCAGCCCAATTGAAAACCCGATCCAAATCAGAGATTTGAGAAAAACAATCGCTAGACTAAACACTGAGTTAACTAACAAACAATAATTTCATTTTAAAATGGATAGAAATTTAAGAAAAGAAAGAATCGGAGTGGTTTCCAGCAATAAAATGGAAAAAACTATTGTTGTTAGTGAAACTACGAGAGTAAAGCACCCGATGTACGGTAAATTCGTATTAA
>NZ_JBBCQL010000409.1:0-1519 GCF_037149975.1 Chryseobacterium sp. VD8
GATCTGGCAAAATTTTTAATTTCTCAGATGGATGATCAGACTTTTTGTAAGCAGAGTCCGTTTTTGTATAATATATAAATCTGATCAATAAGATTTTAATTAAGAAGTATAAGGTTTAACACAGTTTATGATCTGATAACTTTCTTAATTGAGTGTGACAGCTTAAATGTTTTCAAATAAAAAACAGAGAGTAAAAAGCTCTCTGTTTTATTTTAATTCTCCAGCTTTTCTTTAATATACTTTGCTGTATGAGATTTTTTATTTTTTGCCAGTTCTTCCGGTGTTCCGGTAAAAACGACTTCACCGCCATGTTTTCCTGCTTCCGGACCGATATCAATAATGTAATCTGCGGATTTAATGATGTCAGGTTGATGTTCAATTACAATCACAGAATGCCCCAGATCAATCAAAGCCTGTAAAGACTTCAGTAATTTCTGAATATCATGGAAATGAAGTCCCGTTGAAGGTTCGTCAAAAATAAATAAGGTCTTATCTGTAGTAACACCTTTTACAAGGAACGAAGCCAGTTTTACACGCTGTGCTTCACCACCGGAAAGTGTAGAAGAGCTTTGCCCAAGCTGCAGGTACCCTAAACCTACGTCCTGTAATGGTTTTAATTTGGTTGCGATCTTTTCTTCTTTATTATCTTTGAAAAATTCCAGTGCTTCATCCACAGTCATGTGAAGAATGTCTGAAATATTTTTCTCGTCGTACTTTACTTCCAGAATTTCACTTTTGAAACGGGTTCCTTTGCAAACTTCACACTCCAGTTCAATATCTGCCATAAACTGCATGGAAACGTTGATAACGCCTTCTCCTTTACATTCATCGCATCTTCCGCCATCTACGTTAAAGGAAAAATGTTTAGGTTTATACCCCATCATTTTGGCAACTTTCTGCTTGGCAAAAAGATCTCGGATGTCGTCGTAGGCTTTAAGATACGTTACAGGATTGGATCTTGAAGACTTTCCGATAGGATTCTGGTCGATCAGTTCAATATGCTGTATCAGTTTTTTCGGAAAATCCACAGCATCATAATCTCCTTTTTTACCGCCCATTCCAAGCTGAATCTGGATGTCATTGGTAAGAATTTCCTTCATTAAAGTCGATTTTCCGCTTCCTGAAACTCCCGAAATTACAACAAGATTTTCCAAAGGAACATCTACATCAATATTTTTTAAATTATTTTGCCTTGCTCCTTTTATATGGATCCATTCTTTACCTTTTCTCCGCTTTTTTGGAACTTCAATTTCCAGTCTTCCGGTAAGATATTTTGAAGTTAATGTATCTGCATCTTTCAATTCTTTGTAATCCCCGGCAAAAACCAATTCTCCGCCAAGATAACCGGCTTCAGGACCAATATCAATAATATAGTCTGCCGCTTTTATCACATCTTCATCATGTTCCACAACAATTACGGTGTTGCCAAGATCACGGAGATTCTGCAAAACTTCAATCAGGTTTTCCGTATCTCTTGAATGCAGTCCGATGGAAGGTTCATCCAGAATATAAATAGAAC
>NZ_JBBCQL010000410.1:0-1500 GCF_037149975.1 Chryseobacterium sp. VD8
CATGATCACCCGGTCCTGCTGATCGTAGACCATGTACTCCCATCCTTTTCCGGGAATTTTCTTCTCCACGAGTTTTCCCGTCCCGTCATAACGGTACTGGTAGCAGAGGTTGTCCAGGGTAACCTGATCCAGTGCGGTATTCACTGCCAGCGGCGGGATCACGTAGGCAAGCTGCCCGTATTCGTTGTACAGGTAATAGGTATCCACATCCTGAGTCCCGTCATTTTTCCTTACCAGAATGGTCTGTCCTTCGCCGTTGGTAAATTCGGTGGTGGTATTTCCGTCCGGATCTGTTACCGAAGATTTCATGAGCTGGTTGGCTGCATACGGAGCCGCCACCGAGATCTGGGAATCGGTTCTTCCGTCCGTCCATGTGGTCGTGAGGACGTATTTCTTCACTTCGCCGTCTGCATTGGTATCATATCCCAGGTTTACAGGCTTCTGCGTCCATGCAGTTCCAGTGGAAACCACCTGCTTTACCCTGTCGGTATAAACATTGTCATAGATCTTTTCAGAATAGATCCTTTCGGTTCCGTAGGCAGCGGGAACCGCGTCTAAAGGAGCGCTGTAAAAAGCGCCTTCTGAGGTTCCGGTCTGGGGAACCGGCAGGTAATCTTTCACCTGTTTTCCTACGCTGTTGTATTCCACAGGGGTCACTACATCTCTCCCGAGCGGGGTGGCTTTAATGGCTACGGACTGTACAGGTCTTCCGAGTCCGTCGAAATACTGCACGGCTTCGGCTTTCTTCACGCAGTCTGCATCGAGGCAGGTTTTGGTATAGATGAAGTTCTTATCCGTGCTTAAACCGTTTTGCGCCAAAGCAGCACCGGAAAAAAGAAGCATAAACAGGGAAGCACACTTCACGGCTGAATTTTCTTTTCGTTTGATTATATTTTTTATCATCATGATCAGTTTTTATAGTTGTATTTATACTCCTGTAATGTTTTTCCGGCGGCATCGGTGGTTTTGATCAGCCGGTTGGCATCGTCATACACATTCACGGTTCTGATCCCGTTGGCTGAAACGGAACTGGTAACTCCCACCATCGGATCATATGTTGTTGCCGTTACGGTATAGTTCTGCAATGCAGGATCTTTACGCAGGTTGTCAAGAGCCGTTACCAGCTGCGGCTCCAGGGCAGGATTGTCACGGTCTGCATTGGAAGCGTTAATGGCAGCCGTTACCGTAGCCAGTGAAGAGACCTGTGCATACGTGGCTCCGGTAATCACCGCAATCGGCTGGGTCTGGTAATAGCCCCAGATCGTGGTTACCGGGATCCCGTTTTTGCCCGTGGTCTGCACCAGATTTCCTTTGCTGTCGTACACATCCAGCGTAGAAGCAGTGACCGGGGTCTGGGTCTGCATATTATACGAGATAACCGACGTAGGATAAAGATGAGAGGCATCATCAAACTTAGTTTCAGCTTTTCCTACCAGCTTTCCGTTCTTTTTGGTAGAAGTTTCCAGAGGGATGTTCACCATATTGGCTGTCAGAAGTTTC
>NZ_JBBCQL010000411.1:0-1499 GCF_037149975.1 Chryseobacterium sp. VD8
GCTCAGCGCACAGCGGCGGGTGCGGTTTGCAATGATTTGTTTAAAGTGAAACCGCACTGAAGGACGCTGAGCGGAGCCGAAGCGTATCTTTATTTATTTTGAAAATCATAAAAAACATCAAAATTTTTTCCGGTGAACGGCATTCATTTTTACAGGAAATTTTATCCTTCTGATTCCGGATAACCAAAATTTTAACAAATAATTTTCAGAGTTTTTATTAAAGGAATGAATTTCTGCATTGTAGAGTTTTCCCCGCTTCTGCTTTTAGGAGACGGGATGACGCAATATTTTATATTTCCTCCACGTTTGAAATAAAAATTAATACCATCATTTCTTAAAGAGCACAATATGAAAAAGAAATTTAGCAATCCTCCGTTGTATGATGAGGAGACCATGCATACCATTCTGGATATCTTTTCCGGAATTCTGGAAACTCTTGAAAAAAAGCAGATCGGCGATTTGCAGTATTATGACAGTGCCGATGTAAAAAGGCTGCTGAAGATCAGCGACAGTACCTTGTTCAGAATCCGGAAATCACAGAATATTCCGCATGTAAAGATCGGAAAGAAGATATACTATCCCAAATGGTTTTTA
Source organism: Chryseobacterium sp. VD8 (assembly GCF_037149975.1). Taxonomy (NCBI): domain Bacteria; kingdom Pseudomonadati; phylum Bacteroidota; class Flavobacteriia; order Flavobacteriales; family Weeksellaceae; genus Chryseobacterium; species Chryseobacterium sp. VD8. The sequence continues at coordinate 595 of NZ_JBBCQL010000411.1, forward strand.
ATACTGCCCTCAAAAAATGAGGGTATTTTTTATGCTTTTCGTTGACGGGATCAGATCCCGGATTTTGCTGAATGAGCCGAGCCGGGTACTGAGCTGGTCATTCCTCTGTCATCCTGAGCGCGAAGCAGTCGAAGAATCTCTTCTTGTCACAATGATCTGTTGTTTTGATTGTCGTGCGCAACTGCTTCACGCAGATTGTAGAGATTGCGCAGATATACAATGTAACTGCTTAAGCTGCTTTCTAAATATAAAACTTGTGAAAACTAATTTCAGAATAAACCGCAAAAGGGACAAAAGATAATGATAAAGCGAATTTCCAGGATAATCAAAGTGCTCAAAAGAATAAAAATCAAAGATTTTTAAAAACTATGGTGAACTTTTTCATTTATAATGATGAACTTTAAATAAAAAAATTAGTAGACCTTTTGTGACTTTTGTGGTTAAATAAAAGTTTAAACAGACTTCATAAATAATTGTCAAAGGCTTTCAATACCATACTCTAAAATCAATGAATTTCTGCGCTGTCATCCTGAGCGCAAAGCAGCCGAAGGATCTTTTCTTATCACAATGATCTGTTGTTTTGATTTTTGTGCGCAACTGCTTCACGCAGATTGTGCGCTTCGGCTCCGCTCAGCCCACGGCGGTGGGTATGGTTGACAATGATTTGTTTAAAATGGATTGGCAATGAAGTACGCTGAGCGGAGCTGAAGCGAAAAATATCCGTATTACATTTTATCGGAGATAAAATCTTTGCGCCTTAATGCATAGAGCATTTTAGAAATCTTGCGCCTTTGCGGTTTTAAACAATTTTTGGGAGGGTTGTTCAGGATGATGTGCGCTTCGGCTCCGCTCAGCGTACGGTGGTGGGTATGGTTGACAATGATTTGTTTAAAATGGAGTAGCAG
>NZ_JBBCQL010000412.1:0-1457 GCF_037149975.1 Chryseobacterium sp. VD8
TCATTACTCATTACTCATTACTCATTACTTAGCTCCGATAGAAACGGCATCCTTTTGGGTTACGGGCTCCGCTTAGCTCCGCCCGTAACCCAAAAGATACAGTGGATAGCGGGAATAAGCTCATGAAATAGAAAGGACTTCATCTGTTGGTATTTATTACGTTTATTTTATATTTTCAGTTTTGATGTAATTATTTTTATTCTTAACATTTATACGTTTTACCATATTTGTTATAATGTTTAAACTAATTTCAGAATTAACTGCAAAAGGTATAAAAGATAATAATAAAGCGAATTTTAGAATAATCTTAGCGCTTAAAGAATAAAAATCAAAGATTTTTAAAACTATTGTGATTTTTTCATTTATAGTCACCTACTTTAAAATAAAAGTGTAAACAGACTTATATTCTAAAATTTGAATAAAAGTATTTATTTAAAAAATATTCTGGATCAGGTAACATTATTTAAAGCAATTTGTATAAACTCTCTAATAATTTTAGACTGCCAATTTTTTGAATTTACATTTTTCTTTTAAGTATGATTTTGCCGGATAATAATATTATCGAACTAATCAATATGGCGGTCTGAACTTAGACCATTATTGTATTTTGTACCATTCGGAATCATTTTGTTAAGAAAAACTTCAAATATAAATGACATTATTATTCTTAACTTCATAATAACTCAAAAAAATTTTATTCTACGGGAAGACGGAGCAAGTTGCTGTATCCTGTTTCAATAAGAAATACGTTAAACCTTCCTTTTTCCCAATATTCCTATGTTTCCTTATTAAAATTCTTCTTCTTATCAAATGAATTACTCAAAAAAGTTATGTAACTCCTTATATCTGTTTGATACTATTTAAAATGATGATCCAACTGATTTTATACAGGAATATTTCTTAAAATAAAACTACATTCAGATTGTTTGTTTTTTAACTTGTTGATTAAGTCATCCTGTGCAAACATCATACTTCCTGCAGACAAAACAAAAAGTAATGAAACTTTAAAAACTGAATTAGCTCAATTATTCTTTATTTAATAAACTTTTTTAAATAAAAAAACGCTGTTCTTGCTGAGTAGGACGATATAATTTTTCCAGGAATTGAATTTTTCCTCTTCAATAATCCAATTGCTTTGTTCAAAAAGGCTTTTTTTACTTCTCTTCTTCCGCTTTTTCGCCGGCAAACCAAACAATGGTTTAAAATTTCAGAAATTATTCTCCCAGTCACTCAGCGCTTTAGGATTAAATATGAATTAAAGATGAAATTTATGTTAACAAAAGTTGGATTGTAAAGCATAAAGTCTCTATCTTTGCCCCACTGAAAAACGATAGAAGATCAGTAAGCGCAGAAGAGCTTTTTAGCTAAGCAATATTACTTAATGAATCCTGAGGGAAGACGGTAAAAGTCTTTTTAAAGCTACAGATTAAAGCGGGTTTTATTTTAAACTTTTTTTT
>NZ_JBBCQL010000413.1:0-1457 GCF_037149975.1 Chryseobacterium sp. VD8
TTTTAAACTTTTTATTTAACCGCAAAAGCTGCAAAATATCTACTAAATTTTTTATTTAAAGTTGATTATTATAAATGAAAAAGCTCACAATAGTTTTTAAAAATTTTTGATTTTTATTCTTTTGAGCGCTTTTGTGGTTAATTCTGAATTAGTTGTAAAGTTTATCATTTAAATTTTCATCATCAATTTAACTCAATCAACCTAAAACTTAGCCTCAACCTCAATCAATCTCCTTAACCTCAATCTTACTTTCACTCCGGCTTATAAAACAGATACTGCTCATTCTCATAATACGCATGAATATGCTGCAAACCATTCGTCAGAACAATCTCTTTCGCTCCGATTACAGAATTATATCTTGCAGTCTGCTCAAAAGTTTTCTCCGTTAATTTTATTTGAGGAGCTTTGCATTCAATTAAAATTTTAGGCTGTGCTTTTTCAGTAATTAAAAGATCAACCCTCTTCGTTAAACCGTTTAAAACAATCTTTTTTTCCGTAATTAATGCAGAAGCAGAGTAGGACTGCACTGTAAGATAATAATGGATCCAGTGTTGCCGTACCCACTCTTCAGGAGTCAGCAAAAGGTAAGTTTTACGAACCAAATCATAAATAAAAAACTTATCTTTGTCTTTCTTGAATTTAAAATCAAAAGTTTCCTGAAAATTCAGTTTTGGAAGTTCCATTTATAAGATGAAAGAATTAGATTTAATCCTCAAAAATATTAAAAATAAAGAAGTTTTACCGATTTATTTTTTTCACGGAGAAGAACCCTATTTTATAGATCTTGCTGTAAAAGCTCTCGAACACGACTTTCTGACGGAAGATGAAAAAGCATTCAACCAAACCGTAGTCTATGGCAAAGATACCACTTATCAGGAAGTTCTTTCTTTGGCGAGACAGTTTCCCATGATGGGCGACAAGCAGGTAATCATTGTAAAAGAAGCGCAGGATTTAAGACTCGCTGAAAGCGAAAGCAATGCTTTGGAAATGTACGTTCAGAATCCTGTTCCGTCCACCGTTCTGGTTTTTGCGCACAAACACAAAAAATTAGACAGCCGAAAGAAAGTCACCAAATCTTTAGAAAAAGCGAAAGCATTATTTTTAAGCGAATCAATCCGCGAAAACAACCTTCCCAAATGGATTGCAGACGAATGTGCCGCACTAAAAATAAAAACAGCTCCCAATATCTCACATCTTTTAGCAGAATATTTAGGAAACGACCTTTCAAGAATTGCCAATGAGCTGAATAAACTGAAAATCATCCTGAAAGACGGTGAGGTTTTAGACGGAACCATCATCGAAAACCACATCGGAATCAGCAAAGAATACAATGTTTTTGAATTACAGAAAGCTTTAGGAACAAAAAATGCCAACGCAGCATTTAAAATTGCACATTTTATGGGCAAAAACCCTAAAAACAATCCTTTTGTGATGATGTTGGCAAGTTTATACAATTA
>NZ_JBBCQL010000414.1:0-1449 GCF_037149975.1 Chryseobacterium sp. VD8
TTTCCTTTTTAACACCATAAGAAACAACGTCATATTGAATTCCTGAAAAATTAACCGAAGAACCATGCGTAAGGTGCCCTCCCATAGAGAGATCCATTCCCATAATCTTATCTCCCGGTTTCAAAACCGCTAAGTAAACTGCTGCATTCGCCTGAGATCCGGAGTGGGGCTGAACATTCGCATATTCTACTCCGAAAAGTTTTTTAGCTCTGTTGATTGCCAAAGTTTCAACCTCGTCTACAACTTCACAACCTCCATAATATCTTTTTCCGGGATACCCTTCAGCATATTTGTTGGTCAATACGCTTCCCATAGCTTTCATTACATTCTCAGAAACAAAATTTTCTGATGCAATCATCTCAATACCATGAGTTTGTCTTAGTCTTTCCTTTTCAATCAGGTCGAAAATAATATCCATTTTACTTTTAGTTTTTGAAATTTTTCATGCCAAAAGTACGAAATTTTCACCGAGATTTCAGCATTCCGAATAATGATTTTATACCTGATTTACAACTATTGATAATAAAATTAAGGCTTCCTCCAATTTTATTAGAAACTTAAAATATCTCGACTTGTGAATACATAGTATTCGTTTTCAAAATTAACTCGTAATGTCGATATCATAATATTGAAATACTGTAATGCTTATTTTTAAATTAATTGACGGCAAAACCTTCATGTAGTATTTCTTCCTTTAATTGAGAAATTCTTTGAGACCAATAAACTAATCTTTCATCCTTATCAGGAATAGATTCTTTTGATAAATTCTGACAATCAGTCAAGTAATCTTGATATAATTTTAACTTGTCTATCAAATAATCTTTATATTCTAATTTGTTTTGAGGAATATATCCTGGTCCACTACAACCACAGGAATGAAATACTTTTCCTATTGTATATAAACCTTCAACTATTTCCCATTTTTTAAAAGCCGTTTTCTTAGGAGCCTTAAAATCCAATCCCAGATCTGCCATTAATTGAGAACATTCAGGACATTTAATCGGACGATTTTCTGTTTCCGAAATTAAAGTATCCAATTTACTCGTATCTTTATTAAATTGAAATCCAGCTTTATGACTTAGCTTATTTTTATTGATCCTCCCTAAAATATCAGAAGAACTAATCTGTTTAAATGATTTTCTACATCTGAAGCAGACATAATGAGACTTGTATGTTTTTCCGGCATATCTACACATTTCCTTTAGTTTACCTTAAATATAATATTATTAGAAAAATCTACAAAAATATCCGGTAAAAATAAATTGTAAATAAGAAGTTGACAATTACATACATCATGCCTTTTCATACAAATCATTCACCAAATTTTCATGAGCTTATTCCCGCTATCCACTGTATCTTTTGGATTACGGGCGGAGCTAAGCGGAGCCCGTAACCCAAAAGGATGCCGTTTCTATCGGAGCTAAGTAATGAGTAATGAGTAATGAGTAA
>NZ_JBBCQL010000415.1:0-1440 GCF_037149975.1 Chryseobacterium sp. VD8
TTAGTGGAACTGTATGCAGGAGCCAACTGGATGGAAAGAGAAACGTATGATTTCTATGGAATCAAATTTAAAGGACATCCGGATCTGAGACCTATTTTAAATATGGAAGATCTTGGTTACCACCCGATGCTGAAAGAATATCGTTTGGAAGACGGAACAAGAACGGATAAGAACGACAGCATGTTCGGAAGATAAAAAAGCGAATGGCGCCAATGGCAGCGAGCCAATAGCCAGAAGCAAATAGCTAAAAGCAATCATTATGAAAGATAACTCATTATCTAATATACTAAACCAATACGAAAGTAAGGAACAGATTGACGGACAGTTATACACCCTCAATTTAGGACCTACCCACCCTGCAACGCACGGTATTTTCCAGAATATCTTAACGATGGACGGAGAAAGAATCCTTCATGCAGAGCAGACTGTGGGATATATCCACAGAGCATTTGAGAAAATTTCTGAAAGAAGAAACTATTCTCAGATCACTACCCTTACCGACCGTATGAATTACTGTTCTGCGCCGATTAACAATTTAGGTTGGCACATGACGGTTGAAAAACTGATCGGCGTTGAAGTTCCTAAACGTGTAGACTATATGCGTGTTATTTTAATGGAGCTTGCAAGGATCGGAGATCACCTGATCTGTAACGGTGTAACGGGAATGGACTCCGGAGCAATTACCGGTCTTACCTATATGTTCATCGAAAGAGAACGTATCTACGATATGTATGAGCAGATCTGCGGCGCAAGAATGACGACCAATATGGGGAGAATCGGAGGTTTTGAAAGAGATTTCACTCCAAAATTCCATGAGTTATTAAAGGATTTCCTTAAAACGTTCCCGCCAAGATTCAAAGAATTCTGTACATTATTAGAAAGAAACAGAATCTTTATGGACAGAACCATCGGAGCAGGATCTATTTCTGCAGAAAGAGCATTAAGCTATGGTTTCACAGGTCCGAATTTACGTGCAACCGGTGTGGATTATGACGTGAGAGTTGCGCAGCCTTATTCTTCTTACCAGGATTTCGACTTTATCATTCCGGTAGGAACTTCCGGAGATACCTACGACCGTTTCATGGTTCGTCAGCAGGAAATCTGGGAATCTATAAAAATCATCAAACAAGCATACGAAAACCTTCCTGAAGGACCATTCCACGCGGATGTTCCGGATTTCTATCTTCCTGAAAAGGCAGATGTTTACAAGAAAATGGAAGCACTGATTTACCATTTCAAAATTGTAATGGGAGAAACAGATGTACCGAAAGGTGAAGTTTACCACGCTGTAGAAGGCGGAAACGGAGAATTAGGGTTCTATCTTGTGAGTGATGGTGGAAGAAGCCCTTACCGACTGCATTTCAGAAGACCTTGTTTCATCTATTATCAGGCGTATCCTGAAATGATTACAGGTTCTGTAATTTCAGATGCGATCGTTAC
>NZ_JBBCQL010000416.1:0-1414 GCF_037149975.1 Chryseobacterium sp. VD8
AAGAACTGCAGCACCTGCAGTTCTTGTATTATCTGCTCTTACAGAATCTGAGTTGGTGGTCGACATGGAAGATTCTTTCGTACCGCAGCTTACTGCGAAAATTCCGACTGTTGCCATTAACAATAACTTTTTCATAATATTTTATTTTTGGTGTGAATAGGTTATTTACAGTTCAAGAATTGTTCCGATAAGGTAATATGAATATTAAAGTATCAATAAAATCAATTAAATTTTGTTAATAAATTATTTGGTACAGGATTTAAACAAATAAAAAGCCCCGAAACCGAAATTCCGGGGCTGTTTTGATATAAGAACAACGATTAGGTATTGTTCATTAATGATTATCCTAAATATGGATATTTGTAATCTTTAGGAGATACAAAAGTTTCTTTGATAGATCTTACAGAAGTCCATCTCAGTAAGTTCATTTTAGAACCTGCTTTATCATTTGTTCCTGAAGCTCTGCCGCCACCGAAAGGCTGCTGACCAACAACGGCTCCTGTAGGTTTATCGTTGATGTAGAAGTTTCCGGATGCATTTTCCAATGCTTTGAATGCTTCATTTACCGCATATCTGTCCTGTGCGAAAACAGATCCTGTTAAAGAATAAGGTGAAGAAGAATCTACCAACTGTAAAGTTTCAGCCCATTTTGCATCTTCATAAACGTAGATAGACAAGATTGGCCCGAAGATTTCCTCAACCATACTTTCGTACTGAGGATTTGTAGTTTCAATAACAGTAGGGTGTACAAACCATCCTTTAGAATCGTCTGTTTTACCGCCGATTACAACGTTTGCTTCATCTGAAGCATTCGCTCTGTCAATATATCCTTTACATTTTTCAAAAGAATTTTTGTCAATTACCGCATTTACAAAGTTAGACGGATCTTCAGGAGAACCGATTTTGATAGAAGCAATCTGAGTTTCCATTACTTTTTTCACATCTGCCCAAAGAGACTGAGGAATATACGCTCTGGAAGCCGCAGAACATTTCTGTCCCTGATATTCGAAAGCTCCTCTTACCAAAGCAGTTGCCACCGCTTCTACATTTGCAGAAGGATGCGCAATTACGAAATCTTTCCCTCCGGTTTCTCCAACGATTCTTGGATATGTTCTGTAATTATGAATATTGTCTCCGATCATTTTCCACATTCCCTGGAACACTTTTGTAGAACCTGTAAAGTGAAGTCCTGCAAAATCTCTGTGCGCCAAAACTTTCTCAGCCGTTTCTTTTCCATCCGTGAAGATCATGTTGATAACCCCTTTTGGAAGACCTGCTTCCGTAAGAACGTCCATGATTACTTTTGCGGAATAAACCTGCTTATCAGAAGGCTTCCAAACCACTACGTTTCCAAGCATTGCCATACAGGTCGGTAAATTTCCTGAAATCGCAGTAAAGTTGAAAGGAGTTACCG
>NZ_JBBCQL010000417.1:0-1386 GCF_037149975.1 Chryseobacterium sp. VD8
CCTGAAAAAGAGGAAATAATGGAAATTTGAAATTCCCAGTAAAGCGGTGAAAAAGATTAAAGTTTCCGGCATAATATATTTTAATCATCAATTCCGTAAATGAATATTTTATCAATTTCAGGAATATTTAAGTTTTCTTTTTTATTAATTCTGATGAGCTGTTGAGAAAAATACTGAAGCTCTTTTTTTGCATTGTCAACCGCTGTTTTTAATGATTCTTTATCTACTTCAATTTGATCCTCTGAAACAGGATAAGCATAACTTTCCGGAGGCATAGAATGTAAAAAATCGAAAGTGATCTTATGTTGCTGTATTTCAACCTTCGGAGAGGGATGTCCTGTATAAAAACAAGAATTTCCTTCGTCTGAAACAAGATCTTCCCATTCCGTGATGTGTTTAAGTCTTCCGCAACACTGTGGAAAATACGTGTCTACATCATTAATCTTTAAAATGTAACCGCCACTCATGGAACATGCCAAATCATCAATTCCGCGATTTTCTTCAGTCTGCTGAATTTCAATTTCTCTGTGAATGATTTTCAACAGATCTGCATCAGAAATTTCAGTTATTCTGTAAAAAAAGGAACTTTTAAAATAAGCTCTAAAACTTTCGGAAAAACCCGCCTTTACGTTAGCAGAAATATTATATCTTTCCCACTCATCCGGAAATTCTAAATACGAACCGGAAGGCATTTCCAGATCCTCATCGTAATTTGAGACTTCTATGACGGGTATAAGTTCTATTTTCATATTAATACATTCTGCGGCTTTTGCCTTCTAATGTTTTTTCTAAAATGGAAAGCTGTTCATCAGTAAGATTTTTCAGTATAATTTGACTACTCCTGTTCATCAGATGATCAGGATAATAAACAAGTTTAACGCTTTTTCGGTCAATTTTATATTCTCTGAGCAAAACACCTCTTTTTGTATTTTTTCTGTTGGAATTTGAAAAAAATAAATTTGTAGTCCGTCCCGGAATAAAACCTAAACTTTTCAGAAATAAAAAAATTGAGTTATCGTTGATCAACAGATCAAATGTACCGAATTCTATTCCCCAACTGAGAAAACCTTTGTCTGTAATTATTGTTCCGCTGATATTTTTAAGTTCAATTGAATTTTCCTGTCTGTAATTTTTAATAATATTTTTCTTCTGAATAAAATAATAAATACCGACAATGATTGCAGAACAGATTGATGCTATAAAGAAGTAATGAATAGGCAGTTCAAACATATTTTCTAATCATTAAATTACTTATCAAATCGCCAATTATTAAGAACAATTGTAATGATTGGCTGTGGCCACATTTCAAAATTTTTTAATTTTGGTTTTATTGGAATAATAGAGGTTTCAAACCATCCTTTCTTTCCGACAACATTTATAATGGCA
>NZ_JBBCQL010000418.1:0-1361 GCF_037149975.1 Chryseobacterium sp. VD8
TTATTTTCTAGAAAGCATGTTCGAAGCGAAGCATCAGTAGTGGTAACGGTAGGAGCAACTTTTAAAGCAATTGTAGCATCGTTGTTGTCGCAAAGAACTTGTGAAGGATCTTTAATTACTACCGATACATTGGTGTCTGTACTGTATTGAAATTGGGCAGGATTGGTGATGGGAGAACCTCCGGTATAATAGGCAAAAGTATAGTTATTCGGATTGGTGGTAAGCTGAGAATTTAAAGAAGTTAAATCTACGGTTGCCATTCCGGTAAGATCTGGACATATATTTTTCGTAATGGCTCCCTGCAGCAAAGGAATTTTGTCTACAAAAACCTTTACGTTTTTAATGGAATGCCTGGATCTGTTTCCGCCTGTGGAAGCCGAAAAACCAAAATATCCAACCGTCATTGCAGCAGCAGTTCCGGAAGGAGCAAAAGACTGGTTGCAGATTAAATTTCCGTTGATGGTTATTTTCACGATCCAGTTTGCCGGAGCAGCCGGATCTACCTGTGCTGTTACTTCTACATGTTTGTAAGTGGTTCCCTGAAACGGAAGCGTGGTATTCATATCCGGAGAATGAAAAGAACTTCCGGGAACATTAAAAAACTCAACATTGTTGGTGTCTGTTGTGTTAACGATCTGTCCGTAACCGACGTGAACCTTACTCATTACAGCAGTGGTGGTATTGTTATAAGTATCGAATCCTACCACAAATCCTACTGCGTTCAATGAAACACCAAGACCTGAACCTAATACACTGGCAACCGGAGGATTGGCAAGATACCAGAAAGCAATACCGTCTCCGTTCGCCGTTTGGTTAGAATCCATTCTGAAATCAAATTCTATTCTCCATTTGTCACAATACTTAAGATTAATGGGCTGATTCAGCCGGATAGAGCCAGATTGGTTATTCGTGTCCGGAGTCAGCTGGATAAAGTCTGTATTTACAGAGGTTGGCGCTACCATTGTCCATCCTGTTGTATTAACGGGATTTCCTGTTAGCTGATATGTTTGGGAAAAAAATAGATTAGGAAATGAAAATAAAATAAATAACAAAAAAGAATAGCTTTTTTTCATACGCTAAAAGTTTATATAATCTGTGAATAATCATTACAGAGATAACTTCATTTCATTTTTGTGTATTGATTTTTTATATTTAATTATGAAAATATTTATTGTAAATAATTAAATAGTGATTGGATTATAATTTTCGTATAAATTTACCGCTTATAGATGTGTTTTTGATAATATTGGAATAAATAAGTAAATTAATCTTTAATTTTAATAGTAAAAAGTGAAAATTACTTTAATGTTAATTAAAATTAATTATTCATAGAATAATATTCTTTTAAGTGGAGGAAAAAT
>NZ_JBBCQL010000419.1:0-1338 GCF_037149975.1 Chryseobacterium sp. VD8
CGAATTCGTTGATTCTGATCAGCCAGAAATCCGATCCGCCTTTGGAATCGTCTTTTTTATCCAGCCCTTTCCCTGAATAGCTGGATCCAGCCAGAAGAAACCCTCCTTCCTGCGTATTAACCGTTGCCGACAAAAAGTCATGGTTTTTCCCTGAGAAATATTTTTCCCAGACCTCTTCGCCCTGCTGGTTAATTTTTACCAAATGGAAATCATAGCCGTTGTTCTGTTTTTTGTTGTCAGATGCTGGCTGATGGTTGTCAGGACGGATGCTGCTTCCGGTTATTAAATACTGCTGATCGATGGTCGTGGTGACCTGTGAAAGAAAGTCTTGCGTAGAAGACCGGATGTCTTTCTGCCAGACTACTTCCTGGGCATATACCCCCAGAATGCTGCACAGAGTGAAGACACTCATGCTGAGTTTTTTCATACTTAGTGTAATTTTAACGTTATTGTAAAGGTGAAATTAAGAATAGAACGGGTTAAAAAAATAAGGAAACCCGCATTCTTAAAAATGTATTCCGGATAGAATCTGCTCGAAAATCTTTTTTTGTATTCATGGTCTTTGTTTTTATATCGGCTTTTGACAGCCTGTTTTAGTTTTTTTTAAAATCAGAATGGTAAAAAGCTTTTAGTCTTTTTGTCTTCTGCAAAGTTACATCCCTGTAACGACAAAAGGTGTCGTTTTATTTTAAAGATGCAAAAATTTTTAAAAAGGTTGGAAATTAATCGAAAAAAAAGAAAGCGTGGAGCTTCCCATTTTCCCGTTACAATCCGGAAACGAAATTAGAGAAAATATTTTTCAACGCAAAATTTATTTACTGTGCGCTTCGGCTCCGCTCAGCATACGGTGGCGGGTGTGGGTACAATGATTTGTTTAATGGAATTGTAGCACCGTAGGCTTCGGCTCCGCTCAGCCTACGGTGGTAGGTTTACGTTACAATGATTTGTTTAAAATGTAACTGCAGTGATGTGTTCTTCGGCTCCGCTCAGCGTACGGTGGAAGGTTTGCGTTACAATGATTTCTTTAAAATGATATGGCAATGATGTGCGCTTCGACTCCGCTCAGCCTACGGTGGTGGGTTTGTGTTACAATGATTTGTTTAAAATGGGGTGGCAATGATGTGCGCTTCGACTCCGCTCAGCCCACGATGGAGGGTGTGATTACAATGATTTGTTTAAAATGGGGTGACAATGATGTGCGCTTCGGCTCCGCTCAGCGCACAGCGGCGGGTGCGGTTTGCAATGATTTGTTTAAAGTGAAACCGCACTGAAGGACGCTGAGCGGAGCCGAAGCGTATCTTTATTTATTTTGAAAATCATAAAAAACATCAAAATTTT
>NZ_JBBCQL010000420.1:0-1317 GCF_037149975.1 Chryseobacterium sp. VD8
CACTGGATTGCGCCTTATTATGCATCCACAACAGGATATACCAATGCCGTATATCTTTCTACTGACTCTACCACCCCGTTTGATGTGAAAATCTACAGCAACAATGCACTGCTTACTACTGTGACTATCAGCAAAGGAAATCCTCAAACGTATTCGGTTCCTCTTGTAAATATAACAGCTACAGCTACAACAGATGCTTTTACTGTAATCAATAAAGGGCTTTATCTGAAAGGTGATAAGCCATTTTACTGTACTCTAAGATCTGCTCAGACCGCTCATGGTGAAATTATTACTTCAAAAGGGAAGGCCGGAATCGGGAAACTGTTCTTCGCAGCCAATGCGCCTAATACCAGCGCAGGAACAGGCACTTCTAATAATTTCACGGCAGGTATTTTAGCAACGGAAGACAATACTCAGGTTACTGTTACATGGACAACTTCAGGAATTCAGTTCATAGGGGCTCCTTCAACTTTTACTGGAAATTCTCAAACTTTTACTTTAAATAAAGGACAGTCTTATATATTAGCAGGAAACAATGGTACCTCGGCAAACCTTACCGGATTCATCGGGGCAAAAGTTGTTTCGGATAAACCCATTAGTTTAACCAATGGTAGTGCAAACGGAAATTTCGGTGCAGGAACTTCTGGCGGTTCAGATTTAATTATGGACCAGTCTGTTCCTGTGGAAAGACTAGGGAATACTTTTGCCATGGTAAAAACAAGGTCTACTGCTCCGGCAGAAAATATGGAGGGCGGAATTGTAATTGCGACAGAAGACAACACACAGATATTTGTAAATGGCGGAACCACTCCGTTAGCGACAATCAATGCTGGAGAATGGTATCGAATCAATGAAACTAATTATGTTCAGCAGGGAACAAGCGGACATTTCAATATGCTGGTTTCCACTTCTAAAAATGTATATCTTTATCAATTGGTAGGGGTAGGTACAGCAAATAATACAGGAGGATACAATTATATTCCGCCGCTAAACTGTTTCCTTCCGAGAAAAATTGATGAGATCGGAAAGATCAACGAAATGCCTGGTATTTCAGGCATCACTTTAAAATTAAATATTTTAACAGAGACAGGAGCCGCAGTTACGTACAGTATTGATGGCGGACCCGCAACCACTCCAACTGCCGCTCAGGGACCTTATCCGTTAACAGGAAATACAAACTGGGTAACCTGTGCTATTGATAACCCTACAGGAAATGTGACGGTAACCTCAACAAAAGCTGTAACAGCCGGAGTAAACGGAGGATACAGTACCGCAGGTTACGGTGGGTATTTTGCAGGATTCTCTTCAATTCCTTTA
>NZ_JBBCQL010000421.1:0-1316 GCF_037149975.1 Chryseobacterium sp. VD8
TCAGCACCGGTTATCAGGGTAAGTCCGGGTGTGCTTATACAGGGAGGTTTTCCTGTAACGGCTACCGGTAATGATCTTTCGGGATATAATCCGGTAATTAATACGACGCGTATTACGATTACAGGAGGCACAGCCTATCAGTTATTCGGGCAAACCAATATGGCGGGTACAGAATCTGCAGAAATAAAAGGTCTGGATATAACGGCAGGTTCCACAACGTGTGCGTGGGTCTATGTAACGGGCAATAATGGCTTTTCGGCAGGTGGCGGAGGAACCATCAATTTTACAGATCTTTATGTACACGACATGTGTGCTATTGCTTTCGATTTTCTTACCACTGTAGCCGGAAGTAAAGCTGTATTTAATAACTGTTTACTGAAAAATCTGAGTACAGGGAGTTTTGCTTCTGCAATTTATGCCAATACCAACACGACTTCCATTTCGTTTAATAACAGTTCTGTGGTAGGATGTTCCAATACTTCATCTGTAGGCAGTGGAGGCGGAATTACCACAATGGGAGATTTTACGGCTACCAACAGCAGCTTTTGCGGCAATACCTCACAATGGGGAGGTGGTGCCATACAGATTGGCTATAGCAGTTATTTTGCTACAGCTAATTTTACAGGATGTACATTTAGCAATAATACAGTTACCAGCGTTGGTTTTGGAGGTGCCATATTAAACTCAAACGGCTATGTTATCCTTAACAATTGTAATTTCTATGGAAATAAAGCTTATGGCGGAGGTGCATACGGCAGCAGCAGCGGAGTGGGAAATACTCTTACAGTAAATAATTGTGTTTTCTACAACAACGGTTCTCCGTATACTCTTGATGTAAGCAATGCTAATATTCAGGGAGGTGGTGCTATTTATACTTATCCAAACTCTGGTCTTACCAGCATCAGCAACAGTAAGTTTGTCAGCAATTATACAAACGGCAGTTTAGGTGGTGCAATATTCATGGTGAACTCAGGAGGTACTACAAGTGCTGCAAGCACCATTACGGGATGCCTGTTCTATGGTAATAATGTTGGAGGCAATACAACATCCGGACCGGCTTGTTTTCCGGCAGGCAACGGAAATACTGCGGCAGATATCGCGTTATACAGTGGAAGCCAATTTGGAACTCACGGGACTTTAACGCTGACTAATAATCAATTACAGTTATCCGGTATTAATAGTTATTTAAGTCATGAATATTTTCCCAGAACTACAGCTCCGGTAAATACAAATTACATAAATGGCGGAGGCAACACTTTCGGTAATACGAACAACGGCGGTGTCGTTTCTCCTTCTTTTAACTGTCCCGCAACGAT
>NZ_JBBCQL010000422.1:0-1298 GCF_037149975.1 Chryseobacterium sp. VD8
GCAATCTTACGGTAAACGAATCTTTCGCCAATTATTCCGAATACCTTTGGAACGAATACAAATACGGAAAAGATCAGGCAGATTATCATCAGATGAAAGATGTAAATAACTACATCCATAATCCGGCGGACTTTAAAAAAGATTTGGTAAGATTCGATTACGATTCCCGTGAAGATGTTTTCGATTTGGTAACCTATCAGAAAGGTGGAGGAATTCTTCATATGCTGAGAAACTATTTAGGAGACGATGCTTTCTTCGCAGGAATGAACGACTATCTTAAAACCTATGAATATCAAAACGGAGAAGCGCATCAATTAAGATTATCTTTCGAAAAAGTTTCGGGAAGAGATCTGAACTGGTTCTTCAACCAATGGTATTTCGGAAGCGGACATCCGAAAATTAAATATTCTTATACTTTTGAGCCGGTTAAAAAACAGGTTGCCATAACCATAGAGCAGACGCAGGATCAGCCTTTCCAGTTTCCTCTGGCAATCGATGTTTACGATAACGGAAAGCCGAAAAGATACAATGTTTGGGTAAATGCAGAAGCCAAAAACACCTTTAATTTTGATGTTTCTAAAAATGCCGATCTGGTAAACATTAATGCCGACGGAATTTTAGTGGCAGACATTACCGATACCAAAACGCCGGAGCAATATGCAATGCAGTATGCGGGATCAAAAGAATTTAAAAGCAGATATCTTGCGCTGAGCGGAATTAAAGATCAGGTGGGGAAAAATCCGGCAGCTACAAAATTATTGGCAGCAGCTCTTAAAGATCCGTTCTTCAGAACAAGAATAAAAGCTTTGCAGTTAATGGATTTATCAAATCCTGAGCAATTTAAAGCCATGGGAGCAGAAGTAGAAAAATTAGCTTCCAATGATCCTAAAACTTTAGTACAGGCTGCAGCGATTTCAGCTCTGGCAAAAACAAAAGATAAAAAATATCTTCCGGTTTTCGAAAAAGGAGTAAACGCCGTTTCAAACGCTGTAAAAGGAAGCTCGGTGAGCGCTATTGTTGAAATAGATCCCGCAAAAGCAAGTGCTTTAGCAGATAAAATTGATCTGGAAGGCGCTCCGGAAAATTTATTGAGTAAGCTGTTACCAATTATCGTTAAAAATAAAGTGACTTCACAAATGCCAAACATTGCGCAGATGGCTGCATTTTATCCATTCCTTAAATTCCAGAATCCTGAATTGGGAAAAAGTGCGGAAGAAGGCTACAACTGGATCATGAGTTCTGATAATTTGAAAGCGACAGAAAGCATCACCAAAATGCTGAATCAGGCAAAAGGACAG
>NZ_JBBCQL010000423.1:0-1298 GCF_037149975.1 Chryseobacterium sp. VD8
GTTTTTGAAGCTTACTTTTTTGCGAAGTACATTTTCATGCAGCCGAAAAGTGTAATGATCTGATTGTTCCATTGTGTTTAATTTTTTAGTTTTTGACTGCTGAGCCTGGCTGAAGGAAATTCCTAAAGCGAATAAGGTCATGATAAATATTTTGACTCTATTTTTCATTATAAACGGTTTCATATGGTGAGTCTGATTCAAATTTTACGAGTACATTGTCTGAGCCTAAAGTATCCGCCAAATCATCTGCATGATCTACATTTCCAATTTTGGTATAAGCGTAAGAAGTGGAGAACGTTTTATAAAACAATACGACAACATTGTTTCCATAAAGCATGAGATCTCCATTCTGAATCTTACCTGGACTGTATGCTTTAACAGGCAAAGATTCAGGCAATTCCGCATACTTTTCATTGCTGTTAAGCTCCTTCATATCAAGCGTGAGAGGCAATAATTCCTTAAAGGCTTTAGCAGTGGCGTTATCCTGTAGATTAACCTTAAATACTTTACTGTTTATTGTGATCTTAAGATTCATTTTTTCCGTATTTTATTTTTGATCTTTGTGCCTATCCTCATTTTAAATGAATGGTTTGCCTGCAGAAATGTTAAGAACAAAAAACTCGTTTTAGTAAAAATAGAAAGTCAGCAATACTACTGGCTTTCTATTATTTAAGGTTTAAAACGACTGTTCTGTTTCTGTATAGATCACTTCCTGAAATTGGGGAAACATCGGAAAAGACTCCATAACTTTTTTAGCTTCTTCTGCATTTACATTTGCTAAAACCAATACGGCTCCCATATGATCATCCTTTATAAACAGATGTTTTAATGTTCCCTGTTCTACCAATTCTGTAGCTCTTGCCATTTCTTTAGGCATTAATTCGTCCAGATTTGGGATTTTAGCTAAATCGTTAATTACGTTGGCGATTACTGTTTTCATTTTTTTACTATTTTAAATTGTTATCAACTGTTTTAATACTGCAAATGTAGACAGGGTACCTGTTTCTTACCCTTAATCTATCTTAAGAAAAACGTTTATATTTTTACAGGGTAAGCAAAAAGCTACACCATAGATTCTTCCCAGGAACCTTTGGTATCCACACCTGCATTTCGGGCAAGTGTTTCAATAGTATTCATTTCATCCTGAGAAAGCTCTATAGCAGATGCTTTCAGCATCTCCTCTACCTGAGCAGCTTTTGTCACACCAATAATGGGCAACGTTTTTTTTGCGATCGCCCACGCGACAGCAATTTGTGCAACTGAAGCATTTTTACGCTCTCCAATAATGCGCATTGCAT
>NZ_JBBCQL010000424.1:0-1250 GCF_037149975.1 Chryseobacterium sp. VD8
GTTCCCGAAACAATTTTCACGAAAGCCAGTCTGTCCCTGTGCTTCGGATCCATGTTCGCATGGATCTTGAAAACGAATCCTGTAAAACCATTTTCTTCAGGCTTTACAATACGCGTATCACTTTCCTTTGGTTGTGGCATCGGTGCGATATCAATAAAAGCATCCAGCAACTCACGAACTCCGAAATTATTCAAAGCCGAACCAAAGAAAACAGGCTGCAAATCCCCCTTCATATAATCTTCACGGTTGAATTCAGGATAAACCGACTGAACCAGATCCAGTTCCTCTCTTAAAGTAGCAGCCGCTTTTTCGCCGATCACTTCATCAATTGAAGGATCATTAATATTGTCAAACTTTATCGCTTCACCCACCTTCTGTTTCTTCTCTTCCAAAAACAACTGGATATTGTTTTCCCAGATATTGTAAATTCCCTGAAAGTCAGCTCCCATACCAATTGGCAAAGAAAGTGGACAAACCGTTAATCCTAACTTCTGTTCCACCTCATCCAGCAAATCGAAAGCATCCTTACCTTCACGGTCAAGCTTATTAATGAAAACCAGCATCGGAATATTTCTCATTCTACAAACCTGAACAAGCTTTTCCGTCTGTTCCTCAACCCCTTTTGCAACGTCGATCACCACGATTACAGAATCAACCGCCGTTAAAGTTCTGTACGTATCTTCTGCAAAATCCTTGTGACCGGGAGTATCCAGAATGTTGATTTTGTGGTTTCTGTATTCAAAAGCCAATACCGAAGTTGCCACGGAGATCCCTCTCTGTCTTTCAATTTCCATGAAATCGGAGGTCGCTCCCTTTTTTATTTTGTTGGATTTTACCGCACCCGCTTCCTGAATTGCACCCCCGAAAAGCAAAAGCTTTTCCGTAAGAGTGGTTTTTCCGGCATCCGGGTGAGAGATAATTCCGAAGGTTTTTCTTTTTTCTATTTCTTTGATTAAGTCTGACATATCGTATTTTGAAGTTGCAAAAATCGGGAATTTTGTCGAATCCTGAAAATTTTGTTTAAACACAAATTTTTACACGAAAAAACCTGAATTTTATTTAACCACAAACTCACAAAAGATTATAACACATTGGTAACTTAAGATGAAATTCTTTGTACGTAAAAGAACCCATTAGTTTTAAAAATCTTTGATTTTTTATTTTGAAGTTGTTTGAAGTAAGAGAGTTTGCTCCTTTAGGAGCAGAATCTGTGTAGAAATAAGAATAAATCCCCAAATCAATCCGTAGGA
>NZ_JBBCQL010000425.1:0-1239 GCF_037149975.1 Chryseobacterium sp. VD8
ATAAAATAATATCGAAAAAAAGTAATCAATCCAAAGATTTTTACACAACAGAAGAAATTAATTATTATGAAAAATTAGATATTAATTTTTTTAAAGATTGTATTGATGAGTTCGAAATAATCGATGAAACTTATATTCCGGAGAGATTGGAAATTTATAAAATCATTAATGAGAATTGGAAAGATGGTAAACTTCAATTTCCAAATAATTATTAAAAACAAAAAATATTCTTTAACAAATAACTTAGTTTTTAAATTTCTATTATTTTACCATGAAGCTAAGAATATTGCCACTTTTACTTTTTACAATTACCTTTTGTGAAGCGCAGATTTCTGAAAAAGTAAAAATATTAGCCAAACCTTTAGACACGATACAGTATGCAGAATCTTCACACATCGGAATAGGTGGTGAAAGAAGTAAACTGTATGATGATTTCAGAAAATTAGCGAAAACAGCTACCAATGATGAGCTTTTTTATCTGGCAAAAAACGGAAGCAATTCTTTACGATTATATTCCGGAAAAGAACTTTTTAAAAGAAACGATAAGAGATTTCTTGAGATCTATCAATATTATCATGACAATCCTTTATTCATGAAATATATAGATGGCTGTGTTGGAGAAAGAAATGATATTAAATCTTATTTCAAAGATGAAATTTATTCTGCGAAAGAGATCATTACCGTTAGAGATTCAATTTTAAAAGAAAAAACCAATAATTTTATTAATGCTCAATTAAATAGCATTAATGATGAAGGCTATAAAACATTGAAAATAAAAAGCGTAGAATATTTTTTAAATGAAATTAAAAAAATTGATTCCGGAAAATAATTTCCGGAAAGCAAAAATCCCCGAGCTTTCGCTCGAGGATTTTCTATATTATCTGACTTATTAAGTCTTATTTCACTTCTTCTAATATAATAACTACTATAAATCAAATAGTTATATTTTTATGGTACAAATATGGTACAAAAAAGTTATTCTTTATTTATGTATTAAATATTTACACATAAAAACCTTCTCAACTAATGGGAGATATTATAATTTACAATCTAACCAATATTATAATTTTTTTGACTTAGAACAGTATTTTATAAATAATCTTTTTTATTGATTTATTTTATAATAAACTTTGTATTCAGATCGCCAGTTTTCAAAATATAAATACCCTTAGGAAGATCTGTAAGAATAATTGTATTATCTTTTTGAAATGGATTTTCAATTGTCTGTACTAATTGACC
>NZ_JBBCQL010000426.1:0-1238 GCF_037149975.1 Chryseobacterium sp. VD8
TTTTCCAATGTCATTATTTATAACACGATGATCGGTCAGCCACCTCAGACAATTGCCGCACAAATGGGCGTAAATCCTTATTTTATAAAAGATTATGCAGAATCGGCGAGATTGTATCCATTAAAACATGCAACCAGAGTCATTTCAATTTTAAGAGAATTCGACATGAAAGGAAAAGGATTGGGCGCAGTCAATATGAGCGAAGCAGAACTGATTAAAGAATTGGTTTACAAAATCATAAATGTCGATAAAATTAAGATGAAAGTATGATTTTGATAACTGTTGCTGACTAATTGACCTCAATTGTATCATCAACTAATAATCGGCATTTAAAAACTAATATCGAAATTCAACATATTAGATATTGACAACTATCATTAAAATAACTTTAAATAAACAGTAAAAATTCCGAAATTAGCACTCAGAAATTTTAAATTTTTTTGAAAAGCAGAATATGGAGCAAAACATTTTAGATTGTGTGATCGTTGGATCTGGACCTTCTGGTTTCACAGCGGCAATTTATGCAGCAAGAGCAGACTTAAAACCTGAACTGTACACAGGTCTGGAGCCGGGTGGACAATTGACTACAACTACTGAAGTCGACAACTTTCCGGGATATCCAAACGGAATTACAGGTCCTGAAATGATGATGGATTTGCAGAAGCAGGCTGAAAGATTCGAAACAAAAGTACATTATGAAATGATTACTAAAGTTGAATTTTCAAAAGAAGTAGGAGGAGTTCATAAACTGTACGCAGGAAATAAAGAAATTTTTGCCAGAACTGTGATTATTTCTACCGGAGCTACTGCAAAATATTTAGGTCTTGATGACGAAAAAAAATATAACGGAGGAGGAGTTTCCGCGTGTGCAACGTGTGACGGATTTTTCTACAGAGGAAAAGATGTTGTGGTGGTAGGAGCAGGAGATACCGCAGCAGAAGAAGCAACTTATCTTGCAAAGCTGGTGAACAAAGTAACCATGTTGGTAAGAAAAGATGAATTCAGAGCTTCTAAAGCAATGGTTCACAGAGTGAATAACACACCTAACATTGAAGTGAAATTCCACCACGAGTTAATCGGTATTGAAGGAGAAAATAACCTTGTGGAAAGAGCGGTAGTCATTAATAATCAGACTCAGGAAAAATCTACCATTGATGTTCATGGAATCTTCATTGTCATTGGTCACAAACCGAATACAGATATTTTTGTGGGACAGATTGATCTGGATGAAAACGGAT
>NZ_JBBCQL010000427.1:0-1229 GCF_037149975.1 Chryseobacterium sp. VD8
ATTATCCTTGAAGTGGACGACAGCTATGAAACTTATCAGTGGTATCTGAACGGAAACCCGATTCCCGGAGCTACACAAAACGTCTACACGCCTACCGTAGCCGGAAATTATACCGTGAAAGTAACCATGGGAACATGCCCGCCGGTAACAACACCGATCTATAAAGTTTTTTCATGCGTAAAAAACACAACTGCTGCTCTTAATGCCTGTGCTACGAAAGTCATTACTCCTGCTTTCTCGTTCACCACAACACAGACTCCCGTGGCAAGTACGGTAACTATTCTTACCTATCCTGCAAATGGTACAGCAACCGTAAACTCTTCGGGGCAGATTACCTACATTCCGAATCCCGGATATTTAGGTCCCGATACTATTGTTTACCAGTTCTGCGGAAATGCTCCCGAATTTATAGACTGTGAAAAGGTAACGTTAAATCTTACCGTAGTACCGTTCATTTTAACAGATACTACTATTAAAGCATGCCAGTACAACGGTAAAGGGTTCTTTGATCTTACTTCAGCCAATGTAACAACTTACACTCCGGTTGTGAAGAAGTTCTATCCTACCCTTGCCGATCTGAATGCAGCAACCAATGAAATTACAAACCCTGCCAGTTATCTTTCGGCAGCAGGAAATGTTTATGTAAAAGTAACCACCAATGAAGGTTGTACAGGAAATGCTAAAATTACTTTAGCCTATCTTCCGACTCCGGCGGTGATGGAAGCTACAATCAGCGAATGTTACCTTGAAAATAATGAAACAAAGGCTGCATTTAATCTTTCGCTTGCCAATGTTTCAGCCGAATCGCCGATTACCAAAAAGTACTATCCTACTTTTGTAGATGCAAGCAACGGAACCAATGAAATATTAAATCCTTTGGCGTATGTTTCAGGGAATACTTCGGTTTACATCAGGGTTTACAACTCAAACGGATGTTATGCGATTGCCAAAGTGAACCTCGTGGTGATTCCTCCGAAAAGATCAGCTGTTCTTGTGGATAAAATCATCTGTATCGATGGCAGAACAAATCTTGATGCAGGACCGGGTTATCAGTCCTATCTGTGGAGCACGGGAGCAACCACTCAGGTTTTATCGGGAGTTCCTGTTGGAGATTACTGGGTAATTCTTAAAGACAACGGATGCTCTGTAAAACAGTTCGTAAGTGTGAAAAAAGCGGTAGATCCTGTGATTTCAGAAATTGAAATTTCAAACAATACCGCAACGGTAAA
>NZ_JBBCQL010000428.1:0-1193 GCF_037149975.1 Chryseobacterium sp. VD8
TTGTGGATTCCGGAATAGGAATGAGCAAAGAATTCATCGAAAAGATCTTTAAAAAATTCTATCAGGAAGATGCATCCATTGCCAGAAAAGTAGGCGGAACCGGTTTAGGAATGGCGATCACCAAAGAGTTGGTAAAGCTGATGCAGGGAAACATTACAATAGAAAGCGAAAAAGAAAAAGGAACAAAAATAGATGTTACACTCGTTCTTCCTAAGGGAATACCGGAAAAATTAGAAAACCGGTCAGACTTCAGTCAGGAGATCTCCGTGGAAGGAACTCAGGTTCTTTTGGTAGAAGACAGTGAGCTAAACAGACTGGTTGCACAGAACACCCTTCAAAACTTTAAATGTATCGTTACCGAAGCGGAAAACGGAGCCAGAGCATTAGAAATATTAAAAGAGAAAAACTTTGATATCATTCTCATGGATATACAGATGCCGGAATTGGACGGAATAGAAACCACGAAAATTCTGAGAAAGCAATACCATGTTTCTACCCCAATTATTGCATTGACAGCCAATGCATTTAAAACAGAAGTAGAAAAATGCAGAAAGGCGGGAATGGACAGTTACATTACAAAACCCTATTCTGAAAATGAACTGCTGGAAACCATATATCATTACACAAAAGGAAAAACAGAACAGCAAGATACAAATGAAGAAGCGGGAATTTATAATCTGCAGAATTTAAGATTGTTAAGCAGAGGAGATGAGAGTTTTGTAAAAAAGATGATCACCATCTTCATCAGCCAGATTGAAAATGTGCTTCCGCAAATCCACACCTCTTTTGTGGAAAAGAACTACGCGGAGATCTCCAGACTGACTCATAAAATAAAACCAAGCATAGAACAGATAGGAATAATCTCCATTACAGAACATGTGAAAACACTGGAAGCGAAATCGAAAGATATATCAGTAGACCATCAGGAACTTTATGAAATGTTCTGTTACATAGAAGACATATTAACTTCGGCTGTACGTTTGCTTAAGGAGAAAGAACTTTAGAGCCTGTTTACATATTGAGTTTGTTTAAACTTTTTTAAATAAAAATATTCTTTTTGGAATACGCAGGATTTTATTTTTAGAGCGTGTCTAAATTTATAATTTATTTTTCCATTAAGGAGTTAAGCCTCTTTAGCTTAAAAAACTTAATAAAAATCAATGTATTGATTTCTTAATTAGAATCAGTTTAAC
>NZ_JBBCQL010000429.1:0-1178 GCF_037149975.1 Chryseobacterium sp. VD8
TTTTGCAAAAAAGGATTTTCATTACAATCGGGGCTAAAATTCCTCTCATCAATAAATACTGATACGTTCTCACACACTTACCTCTCCAAAAATAAAGAATGAAGCAGAAATTGAATTATCCTAAGTTCGGAATAAGTCTTCTTAAACGCAAGGTTAAACAAAGAGATTCAATTATCAGGAATTCTGCTTTTAAGATATACAAAGGCGTAAAACTTTATAAAAGTAATACCATTTTTGTCTTTTTTAAATAAACGAAGTGCCCTTGTTTAGCTTAAAAAATTTCAATAAATAAATAAATGAATTCTTTTGTTTTTCTTTGCGATAAATCAATTATTTAAATTTATTTCTTATCCCGAACTGAAGTTAATTAATGTTTCCATAAAAAAAATTGTATCATTAGTATTTAGAAAAAACACAAAAACCCTCCCACTCTCAAACTCTAACACTCTCAAACCCTCCCACTCTAAAACCTACAACTCTCAAACCCAAAATCACTCCTCTCCCTTCAGCTTCTGCAGGTAATCCGTCGGAGCAACCCCAATTACCTTTTTAAAAATATTACTGAAAGACGAAAGACTGTTGTAGCCTACCATCATCGCGATCTCGTACATATTGTACTTCCCTTCCAGCATCAGTTCCAGAGAGCGGGTAATTCTCAGCGCACGTAAAAAACGGACGTAATTCATGCCCAGAATTTCCTTAAACTTTCGGGAAAGCGTTCTTGTACTCATCCCGAATTCTTTTGCCGTAGATTCTATGCTTAAAGGCTTTTCCAGATTCGCATGAATATACTGTGCCACCTTCAGAAGCATTTCGTCATTCGGAAAAGGATGCTGAACCGGAAATGCCAGTTTTTTATCCCTCTTTTCAGGTAAAATTCCTTTTAATGCTTTAAGAAAATCATATTTTACCCCATCATTTCTTGTGATTTTCCCATCCCAGTCTTTGGTATACAAAATCATCTCCCGAAGAAGATGACTTACCGAATAAATATTGATTTCATCAAAAAAGCCATTTTCGTTTTCTTCTTTTTTAAAATAAAAATTGTACCGATCCACTTTTGGACTCGTAGAAAAGATATAATGCGGTGTTCCGGCAGGAATCCACATAAAACATCTTGCTGGTAAATACCAGTGTTTCAGATCGGTGAAAATATGCACAATTCCACCTTCTGCATA
>NZ_JBBCQL010000430.1:0-1131 GCF_037149975.1 Chryseobacterium sp. VD8
TATTTTTATCTTTTTTAAGCTCTGAAATTTCAATCTGCTCAATCTTATCATAAATGACTTTTTTCGAGCTGAAATCTATCTTAAAATCAGAATAGTTCTGAATCCATCCATTGGAATGCCCGAAAGAAACATCATCTTCAAACAAATCTAAAACTTTGGAATCGTTATTCTGTATCAGAGAATCAAGTTTTCTAGTCTGAGAAAGCAGTTGTTTTTCGTCTTTGGAATACTTCTGGGCATATCCTAAAATACAACAGAAACACAGTAAGAAGGGTAAAAGTTTCATATTTCAAAACTCAGATTAAAGCTTTCTGTGGATGGTTCTTGGTTCCGCCTGAGCGGAAGGGTAGATCGTCATATCCGAAATACAGACGTGTTTCGGAGCATTGATGCAGTAAGCGATGGAATCTGCAATATCTTCGGCTTTCAGAGGCTCATAACCGGCGTAAACCGTTGCAGCTCTTTCGCTGTCGCCTTTAAATCTCACCATCGAAAAATCTGTTTCTACCGCTCCCGGCTGAATATTTGTTACTTTAATTCCGAATTCCGTCAGTTCGATACGCATTCCTTCGGAAATGACATCCACTGCTTTTTTTGTGGCACAATAAACCACACCGTTTGCGTACGTCTGTCTCGCTGCCACAGAACTGATGTTGACGATATGTCCTGAATTTCGTTCTTTCATTCCGGGAATAATCATTTTAGAAACATATAAAAGTCCTTTCACGTTTCCGTCGATCATAGAATCCCAATCATCCGTTTTTCCGGCAGACAAAGGATCTAATCCATGAGCATTTCCGGCATTGTTAACTAAAACATCAATATTTTTCCATTCCGAAGGAAGAGAACGGATTGCCGTTTCAACTTCTTTCAGGTTTCTTACATCAAATTTTAAACTAAATATTTCGGTATATTGTGAAAGTTCTTTTTTTACATTTTCCAGAACTTCCGACCTTCTTCCGCAGATAATTATTCTGTTTCCCTGTTTTGCCAGAAGTTCGGCGGTAGATTTTCCGATTCCGGATGTTGCTCCGGTAATTAATATTGTTTTCATTTTTACTTTTTATTTTTGGATTGTATTATGGTCTTTTAATCTTTTCATCAGAAGTGTATAGATCCAAAATTCAAACC
>NZ_JBBCQL010000431.1:0-1127 GCF_037149975.1 Chryseobacterium sp. VD8
TATGCCTGTTTTCTCGCAAGATTCAAGGTTTCTTTCTGTTCTTTGAAACTGATGAGTTTATTTTTAGAAATTCTGACAGCCAGATCCACCGATTTCTGTTTCTGATCTATTAACAGATCTGCCTCTTTCACCAAAGATTCAGAGGCCTGATTTCTGGATCTTCTTTCAGGATCAAAAAGAGTCCACTGAACTTCTACGCCCACCAACCACGGCGGCGTGATTAAAGGAAGATCATTTCTGAAAAACTGGTAATTTCCGATGGCAAAAATATTAGGCTTAGACAGAGATCTTGTGATATCGTTGGTGGTTTGTGCCTCTTTTTTCTTACTCTGTAATAATTTCAGATCTGTATTTTTATCTGAGGAACCAAAACTGGTGACTTCAATATTTTCATTTAATTCTTCATTAATTTCCAAAGATTCATCAAGAGAAATTCCCATCAGATCTTTTAAAGTCAGTAACGTGTTTTCCTTTTCAAGCCGTAAATTTTTAAGAGTAGTTTCACCCTGAATTTTGGCAATATCTGACCAGTTTTTAAGATAAGGCGGGATGATCTCTGCTTTCAGAAGATTTTGTGCATACTTTTCATTGCTTTCCAGAGCTTCTGCCATTTTCTCCTGTTTTCTGATCATGGAATTAAGATACATGATCTGAATATAGTTCAGCGAAATATTGTAAGAATTAAGATTTTGAATAGATTCCAGATTGGCTTTCCCGCTTTCCACCTGCTGTTTCGAAAGTTCTCTCGAAGCATTCAGTTTTCCTCCGAGATAAATGGGCTGTCTTACAAGTATTCCGGCAAGAAAATAACTCTGTTTGGCAATAGCCGGATTGTAATTGGGATACACTGCGCTGATGATATCTTTTGAAGTCTGATAAATAACATTCTGAACCTGCTGCGGAAGCGGATTTCCTGTAATCTGCTGATAAGCTGCATTGGCAGAATAGGCACTCTGACTGGCTGAACCTTCCACAATTCCGTCTTTTACCTGCTGAAGATTTACTCTGATGGGTTCTCCGATATAG
Source organism: Chryseobacterium sp. VD8 (assembly GCF_037149975.1). Lineage (NCBI taxonomy): Bacteria > Pseudomonadati > Bacteroidota > Flavobacteriia > Flavobacteriales > Weeksellaceae > Chryseobacterium > Chryseobacterium sp. VD8. The sequence goes on from NZ_JBBCQL010000431.1 coordinate 1,027, forward strand.
TTATATCCGCCAAGAAAATCGACTTTGGGAAGAATATTGTTTTTGCTCGACTGTGCTATTTTCTGCCTTGTTTCCAAAGACTGTTCTGCCAGTTTTACAGC
>NZ_JBBCQL010000432.1:0-1125 GCF_037149975.1 Chryseobacterium sp. VD8
CAAAGGAACATCCGGAACAATGGTTTTCTGTACAAGATCCTGTCTTTCTCCTTTTCTTCTCGGATCTTCATTTTTACCGAAATAGGAATACGGCCAGCCATAAAAAGCATTCTGTTTTACACTGGTAAGATAATCCGGAACTAAGTCGTCTCCCAATTCATCCCTCTCATTCACAACTGTCCAAAGTTCTCCCGTTACCGGATTCCAGCTCATTCCCACGGGATTTCTGAGACCGGCTGCATAGATCTTCTCCCCGCTTCCATCAGGATTTACTTCCAAGATATTCGCTCTTCTCACCTCTTTATCCATTCCGTTTTCTCCAACATTACTTCCCGAACCTACTGAAATATAGATTTTAGATTGATCCTTATTGGTGATCAGGTTTCTCGTCCAGTGATTGTTATATCCTCCTGCGGGAAGATTTACAATCTTTTTCCCCGGTTTTGTAATCTTCGTATCTCCTAATTTGTAAGGATAAACCCATAAACCATCGGTATTTGCCACGTAAAACTGATCTTTAATAATCAACATCCCATAAGGCTGATTAAGATTGGCAAGAAAGACACTTGAAGATTCCGGAACTCCGTCTTTATCGGCATCGCGGTAAAGGATGATTCTGTTAGCCGATTTTCCTCCTACCTCAGCATCACTTTTACCACTGACGTCATTTTTAATCTTCTCGGAAACAGTACGTTCAGAATTGGATAAAACCACAAAAACATCTCCGTTTTCAGCCTGAATCATGTTTCTGGGGCTTTTAATGTTTTCTGCAAATCTGGTTACGGTAAATCCTCCCGGAGCAACAGGCGATTTTCCTTTCGGCCAGCCAAGAACGTTACTAAACTTTGTTTTACTGCTTTTTTCATCCGGTGCAGGAAGTTTCAGAGTATCTGTTTTGGTGACCGCAGTATCGCTTCCTGTTTTATCATTTTTATTCTCTTTACAGCTCAACGTCAGTAAAGCTAACACTGGTAGAATGTAGTTTTTCATATATTGTAAGTTGTGATTTTGTTTCTGAGAGATTACAAAAAGTATTCCTTTAAGAAAAAGGCTATTATTCGTGAATATTATTAAGGGGTATTATTTAAATGAAATAAAAATCAGATATAAATTACAATGATTTTA
>NZ_JBBCQL010000433.1:0-1109 GCF_037149975.1 Chryseobacterium sp. VD8
GTGGAAGGAAGAATTTCCGTCTATGAAAACTGATGGAGATGAATTTACTTAAAACTTGTCTAAATTTTTTACCACAAAAGACGCAAAAGATTTAAACACTTTAGTTTTTTAAGCTTAATACTTAAATGGAAAAAAGAGCACATAAGTTTAAAAGTGAATTGTCAATAGTGAATAGTGAATTTTAGAAATTGACTATTGACTCACAAAGTGAAATTAACCATTCACTTTTTTAGCCCCGATAGAAACGGTTACCCCGGAGCAAGCGAAGGCAAAAGCAAGGGAGCGAGGAGTATGAGTGGATAGCGGGAAATAGCTCCTGAAAAAGAAAAAAAACAATAATTAAAACTATTTTGGCTCAAAAAAAATGCAAAAATTAGTCATTATACAATCCAGAGCAATTCCTTTGCCTGTAGAAAATATAGATACGGATCAGATTATTCCGGCGAGATTTTTAAAGAGTATTGATAAAAAAGGTTTTGGCGAAAATCTTTTCAGAGACTGGAGATACGATGTTCATACGAATGAACCGAATCCTGATTTTGTCCTGAATAACGGAAAATACAGCGGTGAAATTCTGGTTGCCGGAAACAATTTCGGTTGCGGAAGCAGTCGGGAACACGCTGCATGGTCTTTAACGGATTATGGCTTTAAGGTGGTTGTTTCAAGTTTTTTTGCTGATATTTTTAAGGGCAATGCTCTAAACAACGGATTATTGCCTGTAAAAGTTTCTGAGAAATTTTTAAAAGAAATTTTAGAGGAAATTACTGAAAATCCTGAAAAAGAAATTCTGGTGGATGTTGAAAAACAAACGATTACCTTTAATGATAAGACGGAAAGTTTTGAAATAGATTCTTATAAAAAAATATGTCTGCTGAATGGTTATGATGATATTGATTTTTTAATCAGCAGAAAACAGGCGATCGAACAATTCGAACTAAAAACACAAAAAGTATATGAAAACTAATTTTAAAATTGCAGTGCTTCCGGGAGACGGAATCGGGCCGGAAGTGGTTGCAGAAAGTATTAAAATCTTAGATTCTATTGCGGAAGCATTCCAGTATCAGTTTGATTTTAAATACGGATTGATTGGAGCGGAAGCGATTTATAAG
>NZ_JBBCQL010000434.1:0-1080 GCF_037149975.1 Chryseobacterium sp. VD8
AGCAAATAAAACGTCTAACAATCTGGAATTGCTGGAGTTTTTACAGTCTAAAAATCCGGAAAATCTGGATGAGTTTGATCTGTATGAAGTGAATCCGGAGATGCTGAAAAAGCATTCAAGGGACAAACCCTCGCATTTTGAAACAAAGGATATTCAGAATTTAAAAAATATCAACGAAAAAAATACGTCGATTAAGATTGCCACTCCCTCAAAAAATTATCAGGTACGGGTTGAAAAAGTAAGAATCGGGCTTTTTGTCCATGAATTACTCTCGCAGATTAATACGGCAAAAGACATCAGAAAAGTTCTGGAATGCTACGTTCTCGATGGTCATATAACACTTGAAGAAAGTGCCGAAATCGAGAAAAATTTAAAAGAAATCATAGAAAATAACGCTGAATTTTTTAATGAAAAATGGCAGGTTATCAATGAAAAAGACATCATGATTTCCGAAAACGGCGAAAGCAGTGTGTATCGTCCGGACAGAATTTTAAAAAACGCCGAAGGCTACGTAATTGTAGATTTTAAAACCGGTGAAGAATCTGAGAAAAATGACAGACAAATTGCCCATTATAAAAATATTCTGGAAAAACTGGGAAGAAAGGTTTTGAAAACGCAGCTTATTTATTTGTAATGATAAATTGGATCAGAAAATATCATGTTTATTTTTGGATTATTCTTATTGCAGGCTTACTGCTTTACGATAATAACGAAAGAAAACTGTATGAAAAATTATACAAGAAAGAAGGCATCTGTACCTCAGCAATAATAAATGATGTTGAAGGATATGGAAGAGGTGCCGGTTATGATTTTAAATATACTTTCAGAATTAATGATAAAACGTATCATTCTAAAACCGATATCGGAAATCTAAATATTCATCAGGCGGAAAAATTCAAGCACAAAACTTTTATGGGGGTATTTTTAAAAAGAAATCCACATATTAACAGAGTATATGTAAAGATTCCTGTTCCTGAAAATTTCGGTCTACTTGAATATAAAAATGTTCTTTCCAAAAAGCCCGGAGTAGAAAATATACTGGAAGAAATTCCCTCTTCCGGCTTGTTTTGGGAAAATTAC
>NZ_JBBCQL010000435.1:0-1065 GCF_037149975.1 Chryseobacterium sp. VD8
CTCACACTGTGTAAAGATCGTCCGACTCAGCTTCAAAACCTTTTGAAAACGGAAACGGAAGGCGATTATAAAGTTCTGATCATGGAAGATATAATGGAACAGTTGCTTTCCCAAAAAAAGGAAAAAGAAGCTCTTGCAATTGCGGATCAAGCAAAAAAGCAGTATCCCAAATCTCCTTTTATTGATAATATTAAAAATAAAGAAAATCAGATCTTAAATCCGTTTCTGAATATTAAATATGAACAGCAGACCCAAAGCAATAAGCCGATTCATTTTGTAGCAGAATATAAAAATGTTTCCACCTTTTCAATTAATATTTATGAAGTAAAAGAGGATCTCACTACTTTTTTGCAGTACGCCAAAAGCTCGTATTCTACTAAATTTAATAAGATTAAAAAAAATCTGGTTAGGAAAGAAGCGTACAAACTGGATGATCCGAAAGATTTTAAGAATCATAAAACGTCCTTAGAAATACAATCTCTTCCGCCGGGAATTTATCTTGCCGAATACAACGTTGCCGGAATCAGCGACAATGAAGCCGAAGCGGAAAAAGACTTTTATTTTCTGGTTTCGGATAACAGAATTATTTATCAGTCAAAAACAGACAGAGATCAGTTATCCAATCAATTAAAATTAGTGAGCAGTGAAAACGGACAACCCGTAATTAACGAAAATCTTACGTTTTATGAATTTGTTTCCAATAATAATTTAACCAAAATAAATGGTAAAACTGATAATAATGGTATTTTCAGATTTCCTGCAACAAAAAACAATGATTATTACAGAACATTCCTGATCCGACAGCCAAAAACCAATGATGTTCAGATCATGGAAGTCTATGGAGAAAGGGGCTACAATAATGATCAGAATACGGAAACAATACGCAGTAAGGCGCAGATTTTCACAGATAGGGCAATTTACAGACCGGGACAGACGGTTTATTTTAAAGTCATTAATACACAGCGTGATAAAGATATAGTATCTGTAGTGGCCGGATTAAAACAGAAAATTACATTAACCGACACCAACGGACAGGAAGTTTCTTCGCAGACATTTACCACCAAT
>NZ_JBBCQL010000436.1:0-1044 GCF_037149975.1 Chryseobacterium sp. VD8
CCAACAGTGATGGTTAAATAAGAAAGCGTGGGACTTTGCCCATCTATTCTTACAGAGGCTCTGGTAAGCCATTAGGAAATAAATAGGAAAGCCCACGCCGTATAGCATGAGCATTTCGCTTATTTATCTACTCCTAATTTTTGAATTTACCAGATTCCTGTAAGGTAGTATAAAAAGCAAACGCTTTGTTTTGTCGATATGTTTAGGTCACAAATATAGAAAAAAGATGTTGCTTATCATAGAGATAAAGCTAAAGATAGTGGTGAAGATAGTGCTAGAGATAAAGCAGGAGATAATGGTATAGATAAGTAATAGATAAAAGCAAAGATAAACATAGACAAGAACTACTAGTTAAAGAGGTAGTTAAGTTGCTAGATAATATAAGAGTTCGTATATTTGCAAAATAAAAGACCCAGTAAGGTGAGAACTTACCAGGTCTGTAATGAAGAGATTCACTAAAAATGAATGCTTCATCCAACTGAATAACTACTGGAAGTAGCTACGGTATTATTTCTTAGCCAACGTATTATATACGTTAAGTGCTAGTCCTAGTACCGCAATAATCAACATTGTTGTTGCCATGCTTAATAGAATTTGGTTAAACAATAGAAAACCTGCAAAAGTGAGTAGACTAATGCAAATGTTTTCAACTTTTAAATGATCCCCACTAAAGTGCGCCCAAATGCACGGGATTGATTTAAATAATGGGCTGGAATAAATTTCCATTCGTTACAACATTTTAAACAAAAAAATACCTTTTCGGAGATCAGTAAATCCCGATTAGGCATATTTTGTTTAATTTTGCAATAATACGAATTCTTTTTCGAATAAACAAATGCGCTCCGAGGTTTAACATAACTTTAACTAAAGTAATTTCCTTTACTTTATATTACTATTGTACCCCATGTATAATTAAAAAGTAAATAGACAAACGATTTATTTTTTTATAATACAAAATAAAATTAAAAAGCAACTAAAAAATAAAAGACAGCAAAGTGCTGTCTTTTTTAATTAAAAACCGGTGTAACATTGTATGTTAGTGCC
>NZ_JBBCQL010000437.1:0-1041 GCF_037149975.1 Chryseobacterium sp. VD8
AACTATTTATAAAAAACAATCCCGGAAAACTGGAAAACGTAAGAATACTTACAGACGGTTTACCCAGAACATTACAGTTTTTCATCCAGATTGTATTGCAGAATTCTCAGACTTATGGTTACGACTACCTAAGAAAAATTATGGATCACGTGACACCATTGTATCAGGAAAGATTAAATTACCTTCCTGCACAACTGAGAAAAATTATCTTGGAAATGGCTTTTATTTGGGAAGCCTGCACTACCAAACAACTGGTAGAAAAAACCCGTATGGAAAGTAAACTAATCTCCGCAAACCTTAAAACACTTGTACAAAAAGGCATTGTAGACAAAATAGAAACCTCCAAAAAAAACCATCTTTACAGAATATCCGAACGCTTTTTTAATATGTGGCTCATCTTTACCCAAGGAAATCCCGAACAAAAAAGAAAAGCCAAATGTCTTAGTATTTTTCTTGAAAATTGGTACAATGCACTCGATTTTAAAACATTAGCAAATGACCACATTTCTTTACTGAAAGACAAAAAATTAGATTACGAAAAAGCACTTATTTTTTCTAAAGCGCTTAGCCAAGCTAAATACATCTCTATAGAACAAAGAGATCTTATTTTAGAGTTAACAGAAACTCTTAATGATAAAAACACAAAAGCCACACTAATACATCTACCAAAGAAATCTAAAGAAATTTTTAAAGAAATAATAGAAGCTACAGAAAAAAAGGACTACAAAAAAGCAATAGAAATTACTCAGTCTATAGAAAACGAAGAAGACGGATTAAAATTTTCCTTTTTAGGTGGCTTATATAATGAGCAAAACAACTATCAAGAAGCAGAAAAATATTACTTGTTAGCGATTGATAAAGGCGATAATGATGCACTATTTAATTTGGCTCTTTTATATAAAAGCCAAAAAAACTACCAAGAAGCCGAAAAATATTACTTGTTAGCAATTGATAAAGGAGATAATGACGCTTTATTTAATTTGGCTAATTTATATTACGACCAAAAAAATTACCAAGAAGCCGAAAAATATTACTTGTTAG
>NZ_JBBCQL010000438.1:0-999 GCF_037149975.1 Chryseobacterium sp. VD8
TTTTGAAGATTTAAATTTTACTTCTTTTCTGTCTAAATTGGCATATTTAGGTCCTTTTCCCATGAAACTGAATGTTGCAACATCAGGAAGCATAAAGTCTTGTGCAAATCCTTTTTTCGTACTGCCGACTTCCATTAGAATTTCTATGGGAAGGAAATCTCTTTTTCCTGTATAAAATTGCAGAGATTGTGCAAAGAAGTTTTGTGCTGAAAGAATAAACACCAATAAAAGGCTAAGTTTTTTCATGGATATTTTAAAGTTTTTTATCAGGTGCAAATCTAAAAAAAGTATCCAGATTCTGAATACTTTTAAAGAATAATCTTTTTATTTTACAAATTCCATAACCATTTTTCTTCCGTCGGAATCTATTTCCTGTTTTAAAACCTTCCTTGTGGAAGAATCAATATAATACGTGACTACAGACTTTCTGTCCTGAATGTCATCTGTTGTTTTTACGATCCATACTTTTTTACCATTAAAATCGCCATGCGTTACATTTTCCACATAGGCTTTTATAACGCCTTTTTTAGCAGCGGGATTATAATCGAAAATCGGCATTTCTGCGGATATATTTTCTTTTAAAGGCATAAATCTTATGATTGCGGGATACGCATTGCTGTCGAAATATTCAGTAGAAATTTTTTCGTCAATAAGGTCTTTTTTCTGTGCTTTTTTATCGAAATAATATCCTGTTGCTTTATTTTTTTCAAACTTAATCACCATGTCTCTCATCATATTGTAGGAAGAATGATACATCGGCTGGAAATCTGAAATTCTTACCACCGTAGAATCTGTCCATGGTTTGTCCGGAGCCTGATTCATCTTTACCGTGGTTTTAAGAAGAAGTCTGTTTTTATCTAATTTTTTTACCTCGGAGGTTATTTTCCCGATTTCTATTTTCTGGTCACCTTTTGCAGCGTACCATACTGCATCGGATATTTCATCTTTCATGTATTGTGATTCCGGTTTTACATTACTTGGAGTAACAGTTTTCTGAGC
>NZ_JBBCQL010000439.1:0-996 GCF_037149975.1 Chryseobacterium sp. VD8
ATTGATTATATCCTCGGCTTTTTACTTTTATTTGTTATTTTTTACTTGACTCTTTTCCCTTTTTCCTTTTTTCCTTTTCCCTTTTTACTTTTAAGTTGGCTCTTTCCCTCAGGTTCTTCCTTGGGGTTTTCAGTTATAGTTCTTTCAACATTTTCTGAGGGAGCCAAAAAAGACAACGTTGCTGGATGAATTCCGTCTGTCGTAAAAATTGTTCTCTGCTCATGAAGGTTCAGCGCATAATCATATTTTTTCGAAGCCACCGTATTTTTTAAGAATTTGATTTCTTTACTGGCTTCGTTATGAAAGTCTCTGTTCAGATCAATATCGGCTGCATTTAATCTTGTCCATTTTTCGGATCCGTCGGGATTTAACATAAAAATAAAATCAAGCTGAATTTTACTGAATAATTCCTGTTTTAATTCCGGAGCCTTATCCAAAGAAAAAAGCAAATCGAGCATCGCATGGGTTGCGTTGGATTCATTGCCGTGCATTTGTGACCAGGCAAGAATATTAATGTTTCCTGTTCCGACTGTTAATTTATAAATAGGCTTCTCTAAATAAGATGTTCCGATCTGTTTTATATGATCGCTGAGATTGGTCTGTAGGTAAGAAAATAATTTTTCAGGAGAAATATAGCGATTTGGGAAATTTGGATTTTGTAAATAGATCTGTTCGAAATTCATATAAATAGTTTACAATAGTCAAATTTAAGCCTTTTTTATGGAAAAAATAAATTTTACATTTGTGAAATGACTAAACAGATTGATGTGACAAAATGTCTGTTGATAAAATTGTGGATTGAGAATAATTTAATATGAAACACCTAAATTATTTAATTTGAGTAACTTATGAAATTTAACTCAATAATGATTTCAATATTACTTTAAGTGTTGAAACCCTTCATTATAGAAAAATATTGAGAAATAGTTTAAACAAAATTATTGTTGAAAACTTTGAATAAAACACTGTATACAAATGTAGATCATCAAAAAATAC
>NZ_JBBCQL010000440.1:0-917 GCF_037149975.1 Chryseobacterium sp. VD8
TGGAGATTCATTCACATATCTATCATTCGCTGATTGAAATGCCGTTGCGAACGAAAAATGTTTTCAATAATTTCAAATAAACTTTTGCGTCTATTGCGTTTAAAAAAAAACCATTAAGAATAGTTAAGCAGTTAAGAAAGATTAAGAATTTGCAGGCAAATTAAAGGGTAAGCTTAAAAAATAATTAGAATGTAATAAAAAACGCTCTGTGTGCTTATTTAAGTGAAACGCTTTAGCGAACTTAAAAATATCCATTAAGTTTTAAAAGAAAAATCTTCGTGTACTTTGCGTTAAAATTAAATACATGATTAAAATGGGTATCCCATTTAGTTTTAAAAGAAAAAACTTCGCGAAGCTTCACATTCAAAAACAAAGCCTCAAAAGCAAAATTTAATCACAATCTCAAAACCCATTGAAATCCCGAAATTTGTCTTCCGAAATCTGAAATCTAATTTGTACTTTTGCAAAATGTTTAAAAACGCCATTTTTATTTTTGCAGCCTTACTTTTGGTATCTTGCGGAAAAGATCCGGTTCCGAAGCCTTACGGAGAACTTCGACTGGAATATCCCGCACCGAAATATCAGAAATTCGAAAACAACTGTAATTATACATTTGAATATTCAGATTTTGCAAACATTACCGATGCAAAAAAGCCTTGCTGGTATTATCTGAACTATCCGAAAATGAAAGCCAAAGTTTTTGTAACGTATTACCCGATACAGAATGATTTTGCAGCTCATATTCAGGAAGCTGAAAAAATGGTGTATGAACATACGATAAAAGCAAGCTCAATCGACACAAAATCTTTCGAATATCCTGAAAAAAAGGTATACGGAAATTTTTATGAACTGAAAGGACAGAGCGCTTCCAATCTTCAGTTTTACATTACAGACAGTACCAAACATTTTGTAACTGC
>NZ_JBBCQL010000441.1:0-902 GCF_037149975.1 Chryseobacterium sp. VD8
GTTCTTGAAGTTCCTGTAAAAGTGGGAAGTCAGGTTATTGAAGCTAACTCTTTCAATGCCGGAACAACCATCTGTTCCATTGCAGATTTGAATTCATTGATCTTTCAGGGAGAGATTGATGAAGCTCAGGCTGGAAAATTAAAGCAGGGGATGGATATGAATATCGTGATCGGTGCGCTTCAGAATAAAACATTTCCTGGAAGATTAACCATGATCGCTCCAAAAGGAAAAGATAATAACGGAACCATTAAATTTCCTGTTGAAGGAGATGTTTTCAATCCGAATAATGAATATATCAGAGCCGGATTTTCTGCCAACGGAGAAATTGTTCTGAACTCTCAGAAAAATGCATTGCTTTTGGATGAATCTTTAGTACAGTACGAAAAGAAAAACGGAAAAGACCTTCCTTTCGTTGAGGTGAAGCAGAAAGACGGTAAATTCAAGAAAGCGTATGTGAAGTTGGGAGCAAGTGATGGAATCAATGTTCAGATTTTATCAGGAATTGATAAAAATGCAGACGTAAAAGTTTGGAATCCTTCCGATAAAGACAAAGAAGAGCTAAAAGAAAAAGCGAAAAAATAGTAAACTGACACTATAAATTTTTAAACTGTAGATCCCGGGAAATTTCTCGGGATTTTTTTATCACATATTATATATATGATAGAATTCAATTTGTAATTGAAGATTCCAATAGTAAAATAAAGTTAATTAGTAAAGAATGCTACTATATATTAAGAAAGATAGCCGCCATTCTTCCTTTTCTCCGTTTTTTCCACCGGCAAACCAAACAATGGTTTAAAATTTCAGAAATTATTCTCCCAGTCACTCAGCGCTTTAGGATTAAATATGAATTAAAGATGAAATTTATGTTAACAAAAGTTGGATTGTAAAGCATAAAGTCT
>NZ_JBBCQL010000442.1:0-862 GCF_037149975.1 Chryseobacterium sp. VD8
GTTATTAGAAGAAACCCCGTGGGTTCTGGAAAGTAAGAATGAAGAAGAACAGATGTCGAAACTGGCTTTGCTTTTCGATGTCAATTCAATGAAAAATTCAATTCATCAGGATTGGGAAGATTTAGAGAAACTGCAGAATCCGGATGGAGGATTTTCGTGGTATAAAGGTTATCCGAGTTCATATTCCACATCATTGTACATTCTTAAAAATTTAGGAAAAATCAATGTCTGGCTGAAAGATAACGTAAAAGATTATCAAAATTCCGAACAGAATGAAATGGTTTCCAACCTAATCAAATACGTAGATAATGAAATTGAAAAATACACTTCGACTTCGCTCAGTGCGGGAAAAGAAAATGTAATCAATAACTGGACTTTAGACTATCTCGACACCCGAAATTACTGGGAAAAACAGTATCCGTTAAAAGGAAAACGAGCCACTTTAAAATCCTTGGTAAAACAGAAAGTAAAAACGATGAAAATTACAGATTTTACCTTCTTCGGACTGCATCGTGCCGCTTTACTGATGAATGATTATGGTTTAAAAGAAGTTTCAGATAAATTGTTAAATTACCTGAAAGAAACTTCCGTAGATTCAAAAATGCAGGGTATCTACTGGAAACAGAATCTTGATAACTGGGGCTGGTTCAGCTCGAAAGTGGTGAATCATGCAGGAGCACTGGAAGCATTTAATAAATTAAAACCCAACGATCAGCAATTCATTGAAGATTTGAAAATCTGGCTGATTACGCAGAAAGAAGTGAATTCATGGGGAAGCTCAAGAGGAACTTCGGAAGTTATTTTTACGATTTTAAATTCAGGAAAATCATGGACGAATGCGGAAAGTGATAAAGCAACCATT
>NZ_JBBCQL010000443.1:0-854 GCF_037149975.1 Chryseobacterium sp. VD8
TGCTTTAGCACATAATTTAAGAAAAAAAGTGGCGTAAGATCCACATTTTATTTTAAAAATCAGCCAAAAAATCCAATCTGAAAAGTTTAATAAAAAAAACCGCCTCATGGAAATGAGACGGCTTCTTGTATTTTAAAGAAAATCTTTAATTATTCAGCATCAAAGTCAGCATCTTTATCAGCAGATACTACTTCTCCTTCTTCTTTAGATTTTTCTTTATCAGCTTTTCTCTGAGACTGACCTTCTTTGATAGATTCAGAAACTACGCTAAGAATCATATCGATAGATTTAGAAGCATCATCGTTTCCTGGGATAACGAAATCAACTTTTCTTGGGTCAGAGTTTGTATCAACAATACCGAAAACCGGAATACCTAATTTTTTAGCTTCAGTTACCGCGATGTGTTCTCTCATGATATCTACTACGAATACAGCAGATGGAAGTCTCACCATGTCAGCGATAGAACCTAAGTTCTTCTCAAGGTTAGCTCTTTGTCTGTCTACCTGTAATCTTTCTTTTTTAGATAAAGTTTCGAACGTTCCATCTTTTTTCATTTTGTCGATAGAGTTCATTTTTTTAACAGCCTTTCTGATAGTAACAAAGTTTGTTAACATACCTCCCGGCCATCTTTCTGTAATATAAGGCATATTAAGTTCAGAAGCGTGTTTTGCAACAACTTCTTTCGCCTGCTTCTTAGTAGCTACGAAAAGAACTTTTTTACCTGCAGAAGTTAATTTTTCTAAAGCGTTACAAGCTTCATCCAATTTAACAGCTGTTTTATGTAAGTCTACAATGTGAATACCATTTTTCTCCATAAAAATGTATGGAGCCATATTTGGATTCCACTTTCTAGT
>NZ_JBBCQL010000444.1:0-815 GCF_037149975.1 Chryseobacterium sp. VD8
TGTGATTTTCCCATCCCAGTCTTTGGTATACAAAATCATCTCCCGAAGAAGATGACTTACCGAATAAATATTGATTTCATCAAAAAAGCCATTTTCGTTTTCTTCTTTTTTAAAATAAAAATTGTACAGATCCACTTTTGGACTCGTAGAAAAGATATAATGCGGTGTTCCGGCAGGAATCCACATAAAACATCTTGCTGGTAAATACCAGTGTTTCAGATCGGTGAAAATATGCACAATTCCACCTTCTGCATACACCAGCTGAGCCGAACTGTGATAATGGATTTCGGTTTTCACCTTTCCGGTAAGCACATGATAAACGTAAAATTCCGAATCTGCTTCTTCTACTGCTTTAAAATGACTTTCGTTCATTCAATAAAGGTAAAGAGAAAATTTCAATATGGCGTAAATGAGCAAATCTTTTTCTGTTTTCACAAATCATGTCGGAAGCTGCACCGCGTAAATTTGCAGAGTCAAAAACAATTCAGCAAAAAATCTTAACTATATTTATGAAAATGATATCATACGCAAACAGATATCAGTGGTTTGCGTTGTGCCTATTACTTATGAGTAATTTATTACAGGCACAGATAACCGATTATCAACACCTTAGCCTGCAAAAAGCAATAGAGATCGGATTAATTCAAAACAAAAAAATAAAAATCAGCCATTTAAAAGATGAAATGTCCGAAACCCAAGAAAAAGATCTGAAATTGGAAAAACTTCCAGATATAGAATTCCACACAAGCTACAATCAGGTTACCAACCTTTTTCAGCATGAAGACGGCGTGTTTGCAAAAGCCAAAAAGTACAAC
>NZ_JBBCQL010000445.1:0-733 GCF_037149975.1 Chryseobacterium sp. VD8
ATCTTTGGGGACATCCCATATGTTACTTCTAGCGACTATACGATCAATCAAAGCATTGGAAAATCTGCTTCTGGACAGGTATTGATGAATATAATAAATGATCTTGAAACCGTAAAAGATTACCTTAAAAATGATTACCGAAATGCTGAAAGGATTTATCCCAATCGTTATATCGCTGTCATGCTGCTTTGTCAGTCTAATATGTTATTGGAACAATGGGAAAAAGCAAGAATGTATGCAGAGGAAATTATTGCCAGCCCTTTATATCAATTAAATACAGATCTCAATCTGACTTTTAAAAAAGATGGTAAGCATATCATGTGGCAATTGAAGCCGCTAAAAGCAGGTGATGCCACGGAAGAGGCAAAATTGTACTTAATTTCAAGTGTGCCGCAGAACTATGCATTATCTAACAACCTTGTAAGTACATTCACATCCACGGACCTGCGGAAATCGTTATGGATTAAAACAATAACCTCAGGGTCAAATACGTATTATGGTAGCATAAAATATAAAAATTCATCTTCAAATACAAACGAATATTCAATCGTATTCAGAATTGAAGAGGTGTATTGTATGATGGCTGAAATTTTGGCACGGCAAAATAACGTGAGCGATGCGCTTACTTATATTAACAAAATACGAAACAGAGCAGGTTTGGCCAACATAAGCAATACAATTTCAAAAGACCAATTGTTAAATGAAATATTAGCAGAAAAAAGAAGGGAATTTT
>NZ_JBBCQL010000446.1:0-730 GCF_037149975.1 Chryseobacterium sp. VD8
TATAACCGGAAAGGTTCTCTGTTTTTGGATTATCTGAAGAGAAAAAGAATAAACGATGAAAAATATTTTATAAAATTACTTCATTATATTCATAATAATCCTGTCAATCATGGATTTGTTGAAGATATTGGTAAGTGGAAATATTCATCGTATCATTCTTATATTAATTTGGCTAAAGAAAGTAAAATTGAAAGAGCTGAAATGATGCAATATTTTGAAACAGTAAATGATTTTATAGAATATCATAAATCAAATATAGAATATGATTTTCTATCAATTGAATAAATTATAGTAAAACTTAAACCTCATAGGTTTCTAAAACCTATGAGGTTTAAAAAGGTGATTAACAACGAAAAAGTATGATCAAAAAACTTCTTATTTTCTGCAGTATTCTGCTTGCTTTTCAGTCTCTGGTTTTCGCCCAGACTGAAAATGTAAAGCCACTGACTATTGGAGAAATCAGAACGATAAAGTCTAAAATTTTAAACGAAGAAAGAACTTTGAACATCTATCTTCCACAAAAATTTGACAAAACAAAATCTTACCCAATCATTTATCTTTTGGATGGGAGTATGAATGAAGATTTTATTCATGTAACAGGCTTGGTTCAGTTTTTTAATCAAATGTATTCTATGCCGGAAACCATTGTGGTTGGAATTGCAAACATTGACAGAAAGAAAGATTTCACTTTTCATACAGATTTGAAAGATTTACAGAAAGATTACCCTAC
>NZ_JBBCQL010000447.1:0-724 GCF_037149975.1 Chryseobacterium sp. VD8
TTCATGTTCTCCCGGAGCTCCTAAAACCTGAATAATTTCTCCCTCCGGATTTTTATCTCCCGGTCTCCATTCCGTCATTTTTACGATCACTTTATTGCCGTCTTCCGCACCTCCGAATTTTGGTTTAGGAACAAAAATATCGGTATTAATGGTCTTTTTATCACAAACCACAAAACCAAAATCTTTGTGAGGAACGATCTGCAAAGTTCCCACAAATTCTGTTCTCGTTCTTTCCAAGACTTCCAGAACAGAGCCTTCCAGCTTTTTACCTTTGTAAGTGTAGGTTACAATTAATACTTTATCGCCCTGCAAAGCATCTTTTACATTCTTTGAGTGTATAAAAATATCATCTTCAAGACCTTCCACATTTACATAAGCATTACCGGACTGGTTGAAATCGATAATTCCTGTTAATGTTCCTTTAATATTAAGGTTAAGAACATATTTTCCTTTTTCGGCTTCTTTTATTCTTTCGGCAGCCTGCAATCTGTGCAATGCCTGAATCACAAGTTCTCTCTGTCTCGGATTCTTATAATCTATTCCGTCTGAAATCTGCTTATAATTATAGACTTTTGTGGAATTTTCATTCATAAATCTAAGGATCAGTTTTCCGATTTCCTTTAGTTTATGTTCGTTTTTCTGACTTATATATTTTCTTTTTTTTGCCATTTTAATTTGTAATTAGTTAATTTTTAATTCCGATCATTTCAATCAGAATGATTTA
>NZ_JBBCQL010000448.1:0-694 GCF_037149975.1 Chryseobacterium sp. VD8
CTGCGGCGCGTAATAATTCTGAATTGTTGTAATTCCGTTTGAGAATATTCCGGATGCATTGGCGAGGTAATCATACTCAAAAACGTATTTTCCTTTCGGTATCTGTTCAATATAAAAATTCGTGGAAGCATCTTTGGTCGACTGATAATAGCCCAAACCATTTTTCCACTGATACACCGAAAGTACATCCAAAGGCTCAAATCCTGCTGCTCTCATGTCTTTGACGTGAATGAATTCCATCGGTCGATCCGTGTTTAAAATCATTCGTACCGTAACTTTATCGCCCACTTTTAACGGAGTTTCAGTAGTGATTTTTTGCAATTCTTCCCCATTCACGGTTTTTATTTTTCTGTACAGTTCTTTGGTTATGGACAGGTAATTCTCGGAAGATTTTATCTTATCCAAATCTTCGTAATACTGCCAGAACAAACCTCCCTGAACAATTCCTGCTCCCGGTTTTGTTACCGTAACTGTGGCTAAATTCTTATCTAAAACATCCGATTTCACGGTAGATTTCACATAACCCGTTGCCTGAGTCTGTGGCTGAAGCTCTTTTCCGCCCCAAACAATGGTTGCTTTATCACTTTCCGCATTCGTCCATGATTTTCCTGAATTTAAAATCGTAAAAATAACTTCCGAAGTTCCTCTTGAGCTTCCCCATGAATTCACTTCTTTCTGCGTAATCAGCCAGATT
>NZ_JBBCQL010000449.1:0-622 GCF_037149975.1 Chryseobacterium sp. VD8
ACTGTTTCAGTTCCTGATTTTTTTCAAGACTGGAATTCAATAATCCTTTATTCTGGTATTCTTCGAAAACCGTTTTCAGCTTCGGATTGGCTTTAAAGACTTCTGATGCCAAAACGTCGGCAAACCATTTGTTAAAGATCACATCCGCTGAATTATTCCGGTCATTTTTAAGGCTCGGAAGCGCAAACATGATTTCCCAGATTGGATTGGTCGTGAGTTCCAGTGTATTGGAGACATTGGAAATCGTGGTTGAAGTTGCATTTTTAAGGTTTTCCAGTTCAAATGTTTTGGTTTTGCCTTCTTTTACAAAAACAGGAACCGCGTCTGTTACGAGCATTCTGTTGGGTAGAACCGCGATGGCTTTCTGTTCTCCATCGGAATATTGTCCTGCTTTTGCAACGACTTTTAAAATAATGGATGAAACATTCTCCGGAACTTTTATTTTCCATGTCAAGGCTGAGTTTCCGTTTTCATTTAATTCAAAGTTCTGAATGCTTGAATTTAAACCAAACTGAGACGAAATATCTTCATTGGTGAAGGCATCCAGAATCTGCAAATCTGCTGAACCGCTTAATTTTTTATTGGTTAAGTTCGATAGTTTGGATTGAAGATTCAGTTCATC
>NZ_JBBCQL010000450.1:0-614 GCF_037149975.1 Chryseobacterium sp. VD8
GTTAACCAATAAAAATGCACAAAATGGCACGAATAACAAAAGGAATCCTTGGAGGATTTTCAGGAAAAGTAGGAACGATTGTTGGCGCAAACTGGCGCGGACAGGACATTATCAGAAGCATTCCCAAGCCAAGCTCGAAACAGCCCACCAATAAACAGCTTCTGCAGCAGACCAGATTCAGCATGGTGATCAGCTTTCTGCAGCCGCTCAAAAATATTCAGACAAAAATACGCCCGTTCATTTATCTAAAATAAAATGGTCGGGATATATAAAGGACTAGGGAATGGTATAAAGCTTTGATATTTTCTTAAACTTCCAAAATTCTTTTGTAATTTGCTTATAAGTTGTTTGCTCGCTGTAAATTTTGTTAATGAAACAATTTTTTGATTACCAGTATATTAAGTAAACTTATTTTTAAACATATTACACAAATTGTATGAACAGTATGAATATAGATAGTTTTATTCCTCTTTTAACAATGGGGGCTATTTTAATAATGGCTTTATTTGTTTCTGGATACAACTATCATACAAAAGATTTAGCAGTAAAAAGTTACCGAAATTATTTATGGTGCCTTTTTTTTTATATTTTATTTAAAGAAATCATCTTAACTC
>NZ_JBBCQL010000451.1:0-606 GCF_037149975.1 Chryseobacterium sp. VD8
GATCGTCCGAAATTTCGTTTTCAAATTCATCAATTTCATTTAGCTGATGATTAAAGATAACTTCTTCTTCCGTTTTGTTTTCATTAAACATTTCTTCCGAGATCTCTTCATCATTTTCAGGTTCAGAATTTGCCAGAATTCTTTCTTCATCCACAAAATTCAGATTCGCTCCGCTGTTTTCAGAAGTTTCATATTCATCCAGTTCATTTAACTGAGCATTGAAAACATCTTCATTCTCTTTCAAATCATTCTGAATTTCATCCTGCGAATTTTCCTCTGCAAAATTAACTAAAGTTTCGTGAAGTTCACCTTCTACAATCTCATTTAATTGATTGTTAAAAATTGCCTCTTCTTCAGTCACTTCACTTGAATAATTTCCGGCTTCGCTTCCCTCAATTTCATTAAGCTCATTATTGAAAATGGCTTCTTCTTCCGTTACTTCACTGCTGAAATCATGGGTTTCCTGCAAAGGAGCGGGTGCAGAAAAATTTTCTTTATTTTCTGAAACCAGCGAAGAATTTTCACTTCCGAAATACTCGATATTTTTTTCCAGCAGCCGGAGAAACGAAATCCTGTTGGCAAGCTCTTCTACAAGATCCTGCTTTG
>NZ_JBBCQL010000452.1:0-603 GCF_037149975.1 Chryseobacterium sp. VD8
GCATTCGTAGAAATCGCGCCTGGTGTTGAAGGATTAATCCACGTTTCTGAAATGTCTTGGTCTACTCACTTGAGATCTGCAGGTGACTTCGTAAAAGTAGGTGATGAGGTAGAAGCTGAAGTACTTACTTTAGACAGAGAAGACAGAAAAATTTCTTTGGGTATCAAGCAATTAAGCAAAGATCCATGGGAAAATATCGAAGCTAAGTATCCTGTAGGATCTAAGCATGTAGGAACTGTAAGAAACTTCACTAACTTTGGTGTATTCGTAGAGTTAGAAGAAGGTATCGACGGTTTAATCTATATTTCTGATCTTTCTTGGACTAAGAAAATCAAGCACCCATCTGAATTCTGTGCAGTTGGTGATAAATTAGATGTTGTAGTTCTTGAACTAGACATCCAGGCTAGAAGATTATCTCTAGGTCACAAACAATTAACAGAAAACCCTTGGGATGCATTCGAAACTAAATATGCTGAAGGAACAGTTCACGCTGGTAAAGCGGTAGAAGTACACGATAAAGGTGCTTCTGTACAGTTCGAAGATGCTGAAGTAGAAGCATTCTGCCCATCAAGATTATTAGAGAAGGAAGACGGATCTAAAATC
>NZ_JBBCQL010000453.1:0-596 GCF_037149975.1 Chryseobacterium sp. VD8
TGAGGTTGTGAATATCGATTTAACCGCCGACGAACTTCTAACGCGCCTGAAAGAAGGAAAAATTTACAAAAAAGAGAAAATCCAGACGGCTTTAAGCAATTTTTTCCAAAGCGTACATATTTTGCAGCTTCGGGAACTGGCTTTAAAAGAAGTGGCAACCCATGTTGAAAGAAAGGTAGAAACGGAGATCAAAACTGAAAATTTTAAGCCCATAAAATTTTTGGCGTGCATCAGCAGCAATGAGAAAATAGCCAAAAATATCATCCGGAAAACGGCAAGACTGGCAAGTTATTACAACAGTCCGTGGACCGTTCTTTACATTCAGAAACCTTCAGAGAATCCTGAAAAAATTGCGCTGAATAAGCAACGATTTCTGATTAATAATTTTAATTTAGCTCAGGAATTGGGAGCCAAAGTGATCCGGCAGAAGGAAAGCAGTATTCATAAAGGGATTCTGGACTATGTGATTGCGCATAACATCACAACCGTTTGCATCGGAAAACCGCACGCTCATCTTTTGCAGAGAATTTTCGGCTACAGCTGGATTTACATTTTAATGAACCGACTGAATGAAAGACAGATCGACATTATTATTT
>NZ_JBBCQL010000454.1:0-587 GCF_037149975.1 Chryseobacterium sp. VD8
TTTCCCGTCATATCAAATCCTTCTTTTCTTTTCATTGCATCGAAGTAGAGCGCTACAAGAAAATCTGTACATCCCAATGAACCTCCCGGATGTCCCGACTGGCAGGCGTGAACCATTCTTACAATATCTCTGCGAACCTGTGAAGCAATATTTTTTAATTTTTGAATGTCGTGCATATTTTTACTGCATTTTTTGTGAATCTTTAATAAACTGCTCCAGACCGGAATCCGTTAAAGGATGCTTTAGCAATGACAAAATCGGAGGCAAAGGACAGGTTACCACATCAGCACCGATCTTTGCACAGTTAATGATATGCATCGCGTGGCGGACAGAAGCTGCCAAAATTTCAGTTTCAAAACCATAATTGTCGAAAATGGTTCTGATTTCCTGAATTAAATTAAGACCATCGGAGGAAACATCATCCAGTCTTCCTAAGAATGGAGAAACATAAGTTGCTCCTGCTTTTGCCGCTAAAAGTGCCTGTCCTGATGAGAAAATTAAGGTACAATTAGTTCTGATTCCTTTTTGGGAAAAATATTTGATCGCCTTGATTCCGTCTTTAATAATAGGAACTTTTACTACAATAT
>NZ_JBBCQL010000455.1:0-565 GCF_037149975.1 Chryseobacterium sp. VD8
GAGATAATCCTGGTTTAGTCTGAATAAACACTTCCCACATATCTAAATTTGCCATAGTCAGATTTTATTTTTATCTAAATTTTAGATTTTGAATTATTTTAAATTTTAATTTTTGAACCATTAAGGACAATTAAGTTGTTAAGAATGTTAAGTTTAGCTTCGCTTTTAGATTTTAATCAAAATGATTTTTCTTAATTCAACTAAACTTCTAAACAAAATCTTAATGGTTTAAATTAAAAATTAGTTAACCTTTTCGTTCTGCTTCTCAGCAAAAGCTGCTGCCGCTTCTTTTACCCATGAATTTTCCCTCTGAGCTTTTCTTTTGGTTTCGATACGCTTTTTGTTAGCAGGCCCGTTTCCTTTTAAGATTTCAATGAATTCATCCCAAGGAAGCTCTCCGAAATCGTAGTGCTGTCTTTCTTCATTCCATTTCAGATATTTATCGGGAATGGTTAATCCTAAGAATTCAGCCTGAGCAACGGTAACATCAATGAATCTCTGACGAAGACTATCGTTGCTTTCTCTTTTCACTCTGTAATTCATCGAAATTTTAGAGTTTGGTGAA
>NZ_JBBCQL010000456.1:0-562 GCF_037149975.1 Chryseobacterium sp. VD8
AGTACGTTCCGGAGACAGAAACTGCGTCAGGACTGGCGATTTTGTTAGAGTCCGTAGCCGGAGTTCCCGTATGCCACGTTACCGGAAGATTACCACTTTGTACCAATGCCGTAAGATTAACAGTAACAGCAGGACAAATGTTGGATATCACAGTACAGCCGTTAATACTTACAGTAACGGGAGCAGAAGTGGTACTGTAGCATCCGTTTGCCGCATCATAAAACGCCGCATAATAAATTCCTCCCTGATTTAAGGCATCCGGTGTTGTCACTTTATTGGCATCCGTAGCTGTGGAGCCGGTGTGCCAGGTTAAGGTAACGTCCGCATTCTGATTGCCCGCTGTAATTGTTGTTAAATTTACCACAGCTGCAGGACAGGTATTGCTTATACTATAAGTACTTAATGCCGGACTTGGATCGTCACTTGCCAGACATCGGATCGTTATCGTTGCGGGACAGTTAAAAGAAGGAGAAACGACACCGCCGTTGTTCGTATTACCGAAAGTGTTGCCTCCGCCATTTATGTAATTTGTATTTACCGGAGCTGTAGTTCTGGGAAAATA
>NZ_JBBCQL010000457.1:0-550 GCF_037149975.1 Chryseobacterium sp. VD8
TTATCATCACAAAGACTCGCATTATAATTTGCGGTGTTAATATTAGGCGATGGAGTGGTTGTTAAAGTAATCTGTGCCTGTCTGGAACATCCGTTTGCCGAAGTAATATTTACATAAATAATTCCCGCCGGTCCTGAATAATTCGCAGGATTGGTAATCTGTCCGGTTAAATTAGAATTGGTAAAATAAGTTACCGTCACTCCCGGATCAGAAGAAACATTGGCTATGGTTAAATTATAAGTTCCGTTTCCGTTGGTTCCTGCGCACGAAGATAAAGTGGCATTCGTAACATTAGGCAAAGGATTTACCGTTAAAGTAATCTGAGCTGCTTTTGAACAGCCTGCTGCGGAAGTTACATTGGCATAAACAATTCCTGAAGCTCCCGAATAATTCGCAGGATTTGTAATCTGTCCTGTTAAATTTGAATTGGTAAAATAAGTTACTGTAACTCCCGGATCAGAAGAAACGTTAGCTGAAGTTAAATTAAAAGTTCCGTTTCCATTAGTTCCTGCACAAGATGTTAAAGCCGCGTTATTCGTGTTGGGTAAAG
>NZ_JBBCQL010000458.1:0-529 GCF_037149975.1 Chryseobacterium sp. VD8
GTACTTCCAAACATCCGATCCGGATTCTCTTCCGCCTCCGGTTTCTTTTTCTCCACCGAAAGCTCCGCCGATTTCCGCACCTGAAGTTCCGATGTTTACGTTGGCAATTCCACAGTCTGAACCTGCATGAGAAAGGAATAATTCTGCTTCTCTTAAGTTCTGCGTCATGATTGCAGACGACAATCCCTGAGGAACATCATTCTGAATGGCAATTGCTTCTTCTAAAGTTTTGTATTTGATTAAATATAAGATAGGTGCGAAAGTTTCGTGCTGAACGATTTCGTAAGAATTCTTTACTTCAGCGATACATGGTTTTACGTAACAACCGGATTCGTATCCTTTTCCTTTCAGAACTTCACCTTCCACGATAAATTTTGCGCCTTCTTTTTTACCTTTTTTGATGGCTTCCTGATACATATTTACCGCATCGGTATCGATAAGCGGTCCTACATGATTTGTTTCATCCAGAGGATTTCCGATTTTCAGCTGTCCGTAAGCTTTTACCAGTCTGTTTTTCACTTCATCATAA
>NZ_JBBCQL010000459.1:0-526 GCF_037149975.1 Chryseobacterium sp. VD8
TCGGTTGTGAATTGCTTTCAAAAATTATTATCTTCGTGATGAAGGACAACTGCAATGGAACTTGTAATAACATTGTTCAAGTTGTGAATTGCTTTCAAAAATTATTATCTTCGTGATGAAGGACAACCCTACGTTTTCAGGACCGTGCAACAGAGCCGTTGTGAATTGCTTTCAAAAATTATTATCTTCGTGATGAAGGACAACTCTATTTCAGAAAAACTGAATTCATCACATGTTGTGAATTGCTTTCAAAAATTATTATCTTCGTGATGAAGGACAACAAGTTACGGGTTCTACCGGCGCACTTGCATGTTGTGAATTGCTTTCAAAAATTATTATCTTCGTGATGAAGGACAACTCAATAAAGTTTTTTATGTTCGGTTCCATGGTTGTGAATTGCTTTCAAAAATTATTATCTTCGTGATGAAGGACAACTTTTTCATCATCCAGATATTTTTCTTTCAGGTTGTGAATTGCTTTCAAAAATTATTATCTTCGTGATGAAGGACAACATACTTGCTGTTGT
>NZ_JBBCQL010000460.1:0-508 GCF_037149975.1 Chryseobacterium sp. VD8
CAACCGCTTATAAAAGTGCCAAAAACGTAAGAGCGCAGATTGAAGAATACGGATTGTGTGAAGTTCTGGATGAAGTGATGCCTTACGGATGTATTATGGCGGGTGATGTTCAGAAGAATGCGCCTTGGAAGAAAAAGAAGAAGTTTAGAAAAGCATAGAATTTCTTTTGTCTTGAAACAAAAGAAACAAAAAGTTCAAGATCTGGAAACTTCCGCTAAAAATTAAAACTTAATCCTAAAATTCCCAAAACCTGCGCGAATTCAAGATAAGTTCTTCGGTTCAAAAGTGCAGTCGCGCTTCTGACAATGGGAATTTTTTAACGGATTAAGAACAATGGGTTACCAAAAAGAAACTAATAACCGAACCTTGCAGGTGTAAAAGCCTGTAGGGTTTAATGAAAACCTTTAATCATAAGGTAGGAACAGTAGCTCAGATGGTAGAGCAACAGATTACTTTTCGCTTTTGGCAAATAAAGTTCCTGTAAACTTCAAAGTTGTGTGTCGCAGGT
>NZ_JBBCQL010000461.1:0-467 GCF_037149975.1 Chryseobacterium sp. VD8
TAGGATACACGAATATAAAAGCCGTTAATATGATCGACGGAAGCTACTCCAGATATTATTTTGCAGAACCTGTAAGCCTTACCTCAGGAAGTACGCCTTCTTTTTACTCTCTGGATCAGGATATGAGTACCTATCTGCGGGAAGCAGGGCTTCTCAGAAAAAGAGAGGATTACAGTGCTTCCGGCCAGCTTTTGCAGAAAACGGAAACAGAATATCAGCTTAAGG
Organism: Chryseobacterium sp. VD8; assembly: GCF_037149975.1. NCBI lineage: Bacteria > Pseudomonadati > Bacteroidota > Flavobacteriia > Flavobacteriales > Weeksellaceae > Chryseobacterium > Chryseobacterium sp. VD8. The sequence goes on from NZ_JBBCQL010000461.1 coordinate 226, forward strand.
ATGTTGTGCTTCCCAATATTACGGGTAACGGAGCCCCTGTAAAAAAGATCAATATCTCCAGACAGTCTTCCGTAACGGAAAGTTATGTTTTAGGAACTGCTAAAAAACTGGTTTCTTCTTCCGAAACCAATACCGAGGATAAGTACAGCAACGTTAGTGCTACCAAAGAAACCCTTCCCGACGGAAGCATTGTGGAAAAAACCTTCCTGTATCCTGAGGATAAGGGAATACAGAAACTTCTG
>NZ_JBBCQL010000462.1:0-458 GCF_037149975.1 Chryseobacterium sp. VD8
GTGTGAAGTTGTACTTATTGCAACACCTCCAACGGCGATTTTTGAAGTGATTGAACAGTTAGGTGATGTTTCGGGAAAAGTAATTATTGATGCTACCAATGCAGTAATGAAGTCTCCGGAACCTTACAAAACGGTGTATCACGCTTTGGCAGATAAAACCAACGCAGAAATCGTAAAATGTTTTAACACAACAGGTTTTGAAAATATGCTCGATCCGATATACAATGGTGAAGGAATCGATATGTTTATGGCGGGAGACAGCGAAAAAGCAAAAGAAGTTGCCAAAAGGCTTGCTTTGGATTGTGGTTTCGCTTCCTGTACAGACTTTGGAAAAGCGGATAAAGTAGAACTGCTGGAAAAATTTGCACTTTCGTGGATCAATCTCGCCATTATGCAGGGGTACGGAAGAGATATGTCTTTTAAGATTTTGAAAAGATAATTTATAAAAAGGGCTGAAG
>NZ_JBBCQL010000463.1:0-437 GCF_037149975.1 Chryseobacterium sp. VD8
ATTTAATAATTCTTTACCAAAAGCCAGCTCGTATATTTTACGGTTGTGGTACCACCAAATTCTGTCCAGCTGATGAAATACCAATATGTAGCTGTATTTACATGTCTTCCCCCGATTTTTCCGTCCCATGTAAACTTGTTGGACGGTGATCCACGAAATACTTCTGCACCATATCGGTCGAAAATTCGGAAAATTACATTGTCATAATTCATCAGGTCAGAATAATTTATCGCATCATTGTAGCCGTCAAGGTTGGGCGTAATCGTATTGATAAGATTTATAATGACAAAAGGTCTCGTTACTTCTTCGCATCGATTTGTATCCCGAATGTGAAGAATATGATTTCCTCTCGGCACATTCATGAAAACATTTGAACTCTGCCAGTTTACGCCGTCCAGAGAATATTCATAAGGCGGAGTTCCGCCACTAGCTCCTAT
>NZ_JBBCQL010000464.1:0-435 GCF_037149975.1 Chryseobacterium sp. VD8
CTGCTGGACGGAAGCGATGATGCCGACAGAAGATTAAAATCCATGCTGTTCTGGGACGTAAACAACGGAATCTCAAGAAGAAGCTGGGCAAGAAATGAAGGCGCTGTTTTCGCCATCAAAAGAGCGATGGAAATGGAGCCGAATCTGAAAGTAACGCTTCCGAATTTTGTGGATGAAAATCTTTTTTAATTTAGAAATGAAATCAACTTTGTCAAAGTTTAAGAACTTTGACAAAGTTTTACTAATTTTTTGATATAAGGAATATTCTGTTGTGTTTCGATCAATATTTTTCAGAAATAATGATCCCAATTGTAGAGCCTCCTAATTCGCAATATAATAGAAAAATCCGTCGCTAATATTTCGGGAACTCATGATCTCAAACAAGTGATTATTGTTTTCCAACATTCCCGACGGGGAAAAATAATAGCCGTAAGA
>NZ_JBBCQL010000465.1:0-378 GCF_037149975.1 Chryseobacterium sp. VD8
TCAGTTCCTTTGCCTTTAAAGAGTAAAAATATTCCTCCTCATCATAATGAAATTCAGCACCAAGCTCTACAAGCCCCTGAAAATGGGTGTCTAATCTTCTTCTTCCTATTTTATCGCCTCCCGGAGTCGGCATGTACGCTTCACCATATCTGGCTAACATAGGACCCATCAACATGATCGAGCCTCTCAATTTTGCGCCGTCTTTTTTGAACTCGTTGGATTTTATATAATCAAAATTTACTTTGTCTGCTTTAAAAGTATAATCTCCGTGTCCGTTTTTGGTAACCTTTACTCCAAAATCACCCAGAATCTCAATTAATCGATTAACGTCATGGATATCCGGAATATTTTTAATTCTAACTTCTTCATCAGTCAACA
>NZ_JBBCQL010000466.1:0-372 GCF_037149975.1 Chryseobacterium sp. VD8
TTCCCGCTTTATCAAAAACCAGATTCAGCAGTTTCATAGGTTTAGAAAGTTCTTTGCCCAATGTATAAAGCTCTTTTGTGGTCTGCTTTTGCTGTATCAGCAATGCGTCTCCGGTTTCCTTTGCCCTTACCTCATCCGTCTTGCTTTGCATTACCGAAAGATAAGAAGCATTGAACAAATGATTTTCTGCTTCAAAAATGGCTAAGTCTCTAGCTAAACTGGTTAGTAATGCATCAGCAATCGGCACATACTCTTCTTTTAAGATTCCCATTATATAATTATTTTAAAAATTCGGAAAATAAATATACACTTTAATCACTCATCTTTAGAGGTTTGTATGGTTTTAATGCACTGTTTAGAAGATTATTAATA
>NZ_JBBCQL010000467.1:0-345 GCF_037149975.1 Chryseobacterium sp. VD8
CTGTTGGAGATTACTGGGTAATTCTTAAAGACAACGGATGCTCTGTAAAACAGTTCGTAAGTGTGAAAAAAGCGGTAGATCCTGTGATTTCAGAAATTGAAATTTCAAACAATACCGCAACGGTAAAAGTAACCGGAGGACAGGCGCCTTACAAATACGCTGTGGATTCTCCGGCAAACTGGCAGGATTCCAATGTATTCACAGGGCTTTCAAGAGGGCAGCATACTTTTTATGTGAAAGATGCCTACAACTGTACCCCGATCTTTGTAGAAGTAACCGTACCGAATTTATTAAATGCCATCACGCCGAACGGTGATAATAAAAATGATTTCATCGATTACAGCG
>NZ_JBBCQL010000468.1:0-345 GCF_037149975.1 Chryseobacterium sp. VD8
TCACAGATAATTTTAAGAATTTTGAAAACGCAAAACATTTGGCATGTTATGCGGGAGTCGTTCCATTTAAAAATCAATCCGGAACGATTGTAAAGAAAGAACGAATCTCAAAAATGGCAAACCAAAAGCTGAAAAAATTACTTCATTTATCAGCAATGGCAACCATCAGAGCAGATAAGGAACTCAAAGCTTATTTTGTGAGAAAAGTAGAGCAGGGCAAAATAAAATGAGCGTACTAAACGCCATAAGAAACAAATTGGTGCACAGAATAATGGCTGTCATCAAAAGACAACAGCCTTATTTGTCACAGAAAGAATTTTTATCAACAAAAAATTCAAATTTTCC
>NZ_JBBCQL010000469.1:0-333 GCF_037149975.1 Chryseobacterium sp. VD8
AACTTTACTAATGGATATGTATTCATAATTGTCTTGATTTAATTTTGTTATTTGTTTGTTTTAATTTTTAAGCTTCCTGCAGTTTGTGTGAGAAACGAAGAACAATAAATTCTGCCGGACGAACTGCTGCCATACCGATCTCTACGATCATTCTGCCTTCAAGGATATCCTGTGCAGACATGGTTTTGTTTAAACCAACGCTTACGTAATAAGCTTCTTCCGGCTTGCTTCCTGCCAATGCTCCGTCCTGCCACTGCTGGTTCAGGAAGTTTTCGATCATCGTCTGTACGCGAACCCATGTATTGGCTGTGTTCGGTTCAAATACGAAACGTT
>NZ_JBBCQL010000470.1:0-312 GCF_037149975.1 Chryseobacterium sp. VD8
CATTCATTCCAACTCCAGAGATTTTGCAAAACTGGGACAATTATTTCTTAACGACGGAAAAGTTGGGGATAAGCAAATTTTAAATCCGGACTTCATCAATACAATGCGGACTCCGACTAAAAATTCTGAGGAAATTTACGGAATGGGATTCTGGATCAATCATGACCATCCTATAAAGCATTATAATTTTTTGGGACTTCAGGGACAATACATCATTATGATTCCGGAACATGATATGGTGATTGTAAGGACAGGAAGCTATAATAATCTTCCGAAAAACGACAGAGGAAGACCGGATCAGGTGAAATTTCT
>NZ_JBBCQL010000471.1:0-309 GCF_037149975.1 Chryseobacterium sp. VD8
TTCATCAATAAGATCATGAAAGGAATAAACAGAAATATGAAAAACAGTTTTTTGTGCAAAAAAAATTATTGTCTTCGGGGGATGAGTTCTCCCTCTGGTTCTACCAAAGTGAATTTTGGAATATTGAATTTGTAACTTTTATCAGAATCTTTTACGGTGTATTCTATCCAGTTTTCTTTTGTGTTTGAAGAAATCGTTTTTTCAGATTTTACAACTGCAGATCCGGAAGGTGAATATTCCAGATTATTGATCTCGTCCGGTTTTTGAAAGTTACCTTTTACAGTTATTGTATTTCCTGAAACAGACTGT
>NZ_JBBCQL010000472.1:0-287 GCF_037149975.1 Chryseobacterium sp. VD8
TGGTTACTTTCACGGTATAATTTCCGGCTACGGTAGGCGTGTAGACGTTTTGTGTAGCTCCGGGAATCGGGTTTCCGTTCAGATACCACTGATAAGTTTCATAGCTGTCGTCCACTTCAAGGATAATCCCCGGAATACAGTCTCCTGTCTGTTTTGCAATTAAAGGAATTGAAGAGAATCCTGCAAAATACCCACCGTAACCTGCGGTACTGTATCCTCCGTTTACTCCGGCTGTTACAGCTTTTGTTGAGGTTACCGTCACATTTCCTGTAGGGTTATCAATAGCA
>NZ_JBBCQL010000473.1:0-280 GCF_037149975.1 Chryseobacterium sp. VD8
GCCACATGATTGTAATACTTGACGTCGTTGTCCTTCATCACGAAGATAATAATTTTTGAAATCCGCTGCAGGAAAAGCGCAGGCGGATTCGACGAAAAGCTTTTGATTAAGCCAAGGCTGAGTCAAAGCAATTCTCATTAAACTTTTGCTGCCCAAAGATAATAATTTTTGAAATCCGCTGCAGGAAAAGCGTAGGCGGATTCGACGAAAAGCATTTGATTAAGCTAGGGCTGAGTCAAAGCAATTTATATAAACGCACGTTGTCCCAAAGATAATAATT
>NZ_JBBCQL010000474.1:0-272 GCF_037149975.1 Chryseobacterium sp. VD8
TTTAACCGCAAGATCTTTCAGGCTGAATTCTTCTAAAATTGAAATGGATCATCCTTTTGTACAGGCAGGATTAGCAGTGGGAAGGACAACGTACGGTTCCCCAACATCATCGGATCAGGCGATCATTCCGTGCACTTCCGTAAAATTGGGACCCGGAGACAGCAGGCGCTCTCACACCGCAGATGAATTTATTTTCATTGAAGAAATTGCAGAAGGAATTGAGATTTATATTGATATTTTGGAGAAAGTTTTATAAGCTGGAAGTAGGAAGT
>NZ_JBBCQL010000475.1:0-270 GCF_037149975.1 Chryseobacterium sp. VD8
ACCCCAAGGAAGAACCTGAGGGAAAGAGCCAACTTAAAAGTAAAAAGGGAAAAGGAAAAAAGGAAAAAGGGAAAAGAGTCAAGTAAAAAATAACAAATAAAAGTAAAAAGCCGAGGATATAATCAATCATCATTCATCAATTATCAATTATCTTTCATTGCTCATTGCTCATTGCTCATTACTCATTACTCATTACTCATTACTCATTACTTAGCTCCGATAGAAACGGCATCCTTTTGGGTTACGGGCTCCGCTTAGCTCCGCCCGTAA
>NZ_JBBCQL010000476.1:0-262 GCF_037149975.1 Chryseobacterium sp. VD8
CCTTCAATGCTTCATGTTCCAAGCTCAAATTGGCAAACATCTTCTTCAAACGATTGTTCTCAGATTCCAGTTCCTTGATTTTCTGTAGTTCTTTGGTAGAAGTTATCCCACCAAATTTCTTTTTCCATCGTGCAGGGTTTGGTAGTGGAAACCGTATTTTCGAGACAATTCTTTTGCGGTCTGCCCTGATTCATACTCTTTCAAAATTGCCAAAATTTGGCTGTCTGTAAATTTACTTGTTCTCATATCCTAAAATTAATTG
>NZ_JBBCQL010000477.1:0-255 GCF_037149975.1 Chryseobacterium sp. VD8
ATTAAATCGATTTTATTCCGAAAATCAATAAGAAATCTGTTCCATAATTTTTTATTAATTTTCCTGTACCAATCGTTGATTTCTTTTAAATCCTGCTTTACAAAATGTCCGTAAATTAACCTAGTCGCCACTTTCGAGATTATTTAAATAATCATCCATTTCAGACTCAGAAACAAAACTTTGAGGATTTTCACGTAAATATTCTGTCCTTCTTTTTGTTTCTTCTTTTTGCCATTCAGGAATCTGATGAGACTT
>NZ_JBBCQL010000478.1:0-255 GCF_037149975.1 Chryseobacterium sp. VD8
TTCAATATGTTCCAGAACGTGGTTACAAAAAATAATATCGAAGCTTTCATTTTCAAAAGGAAGATCGAGAATGTCTGCTTTTACGTCTACAATCGGCGAAAAAAGATCGGCAGAAATGTAGTTTAAGATTTTCATTCTTTTAAACTTTCTCAGGAATTCCTGCTCAGGAGCAATATGTAAAACTTTATAATTTTTAATGAAAAAATCGGTTTCATTTTGCAGGTAAAGCCACATCTGACGGTGTCTTTCCAGACT
>NZ_JBBCQL010000479.1:0-255 GCF_037149975.1 Chryseobacterium sp. VD8
TGCTCACCGGCAATGGTATAAATTTCAGATTCATTGGTGCTGCTGAATGTAGGAACTCCCCAACGTGTATCAAGATCAATGGTTTCCACGGGGATATCCCATCCCGTTCCGGCCCATCCAAATTTATGATCACTGTTGTAAACCAGAGATACGCTTGGCTGGAATCCTCCGATTCCTGCAGGAATTTCTATAGGATACTGTACATTGGCACTTCCCTGCTGATTAGGGGTAGGCGGAGAAATAAGGTTAATCTTC
>NZ_JBBCQL010000480.1:0-255 GCF_037149975.1 Chryseobacterium sp. VD8
TCCTTATTTTCAGGTTTAATTATATCATAAAACAAAAGAAATGAACGAAAACTGGCTACAGAAATATGAAGAAGTAAAAGATGTTCTCATATGTCCGACGGATTTGGAAACCTATTTTACTTCTGATTAAATTGCAGGGCAGCCATTGGAAACGATGGAAATCGGAAATGTTTCTCTTCCTTCCGGTAAGATAGTGGTGAGAGATCCGCTTGTTGATCTGAACGGAAATCAATCGCCCTATTTTATTCAGGCTCC
>NZ_JBBCQL010000481.1:0-255 GCF_037149975.1 Chryseobacterium sp. VD8
GTTTGATAAGTGTCAAATTGGTATTCTTGTAGACCAAAAAGATGAAAAAATAAAATGGGAATCAATACTAAATTCAGCAAAAATTAAACTTCCAAAGACTTTGTTTATAGATCGTTGGTTTTCTCTGGAAAAGAGTGTAAAAGAAAAAGATGTTATTGTTGTTTCAACTTATTTAGGGAAAGATGAATTTATTATTGGGCAAATTTTAAAAGGAAAGAAATTTTATTCTCATAAAAAGAATAATGATTTGAAGAT
>NZ_JBBCQL010000482.1:0-255 GCF_037149975.1 Chryseobacterium sp. VD8
ACTCTTAGGAAGACCTCTGTAAGCCTGAAGCAATTTAAATCCTCCTTCCTTTGTATTTCCTGCAGCGATTAATTTTTTCGCTTCATTAAATATAGTGGAAACTGTTTTTTTCTGAACTTCAACAATTTTGTCGATAGAAGGTTTAAGAACATCAAATTCCTGTCTGTCTCCCTGCGGAACCGGACCTGAAATAATTAACGGTGTTCTTGCATCATCTACCAATACAGAGTCTACCTCATCCACGATCGCAAAGTT
>NZ_JBBCQL010000483.1:0-255 GCF_037149975.1 Chryseobacterium sp. VD8
TTGAATTTGAGAAAATTAGCTTACGAAAAATCTTCTGGTTGAAGAAGAAATATTCCGGATGTACACCACATTCATTCTGGCATTTCCGAGCGCAGACATCACGGTATGAAACTCTGTATCTGCTGAACAATGAGCGACATAAACTCCTCCGTTGAAATTCAGTTTTTCAAGAGGGAAACCTTCAAATGCTTTTAATAAATCTTCTCTGGAATTTGTGGTATCAATTTCGATAATCAGTCCGTCATTTTCTTCATT
>NZ_JBBCQL010000484.1:0-255 GCF_037149975.1 Chryseobacterium sp. VD8
TCTATTTCAAATGTACCTGCAGGAACATATACTGTAAAACTGAAAACAGGAAAATGCTGGACGTTACAGCAGGTAAAGGTTACCGCTTCTGTACAGCCAGTTATTACAAGTATAGATATCAACAACGATTCATTTACAATCAACGTAACAGGAGGAAAAGCACCTTATAAATATTCTATCGACGGAGTAAACTGGCAGGATTCCAATGTATTCACAGGTCTTCCGAGAGGTGAAAATAAAGCTTATGTAAAAGAT
>NZ_JBBCQL010000485.1:0-255 GCF_037149975.1 Chryseobacterium sp. VD8
GATTCAATCCTAATTTTTTGTAAATACGATACACCTTCTTGTGATTACAGGAAAAACCTTGATTCCTCAGACTATGAAATATTTTCTTGAATCCATAGCTAGGATGTTTCTCTGAAAGTTCATTCAGGCAACCAATGAGTTCTGTGTCTTCCTTTCTTTGGGGCTGATAATAATAACTGCTCCTTTCCAAATTAAGAGATTTACACGCCTGCCGGATGTTTATAGGATATTCTGACACAAGGTAATTCACAACTT
>NZ_JBBCQL010000486.1:0-255 GCF_037149975.1 Chryseobacterium sp. VD8
ATATAATTTGGCTTTTAACATCCATGCAGCTGCTTTATCTGCTCTACCATATTCGTTTGTTTTTGGAGCTACTAAATCTGCATCTATACTATTTAATTCTTCAATAATATAATTGAATACATACACTTTTGATTGCATTGGTGGTTTCACTCCAGAACCAATGATATTGTCTTCGGTAGCAAAAGGTACTTTTCCATAAATATCTATTGCATGATAGTAAGATAATGCTCTTAAGAATCTTGCCTCAGCACGAAA
>NZ_JBBCQL010000487.1:0-255 GCF_037149975.1 Chryseobacterium sp. VD8
TTTCATAACTTTTTAAGTTTGTCATTCACAATAAGAGTTGTATCTAAGCCCTTGATAATAGGTCCTTATCCTAAATTTCTATTATGATCTTGCTCTTATAAGAAACAGGGTTCATAATCATTGCATATGTCTTATTCCCTTTTAAACAAACTGGTTCACCCTGTTTCTTGTGAATGCGTTTAGTTCTTAAATTTATTGTTTTACAAACTAAAGGTTAAACAAAGAGATTCAATTATCAGGAATTCAGCTTTTAAG
>NZ_JBBCQL010000488.1:0-255 GCF_037149975.1 Chryseobacterium sp. VD8
CATCGCAGGAGCTTTTTTCTTACCGACTTGAAACCAACATCAATGCTACATTTGGTTCGCACGGATTGAATTTAACAGCGGAATATTCTTATTCAAAAGATAAAAATAAGGACGATTGGTTCAACAATCTGAAAACAACTCTGTCTTACAGATATAAATCTTTCTCCCTAAACGGAACCGCCCAATGGAACGCAACGAGTGTTTTTGATTTAAATTCTTATTACAATGCAGACCGTAATTTTGCGAACTACAATT
>NZ_JBBCQL010000489.1:0-255 GCF_037149975.1 Chryseobacterium sp. VD8
ATTTACCATATATAAGTGAGATTAGAATTGAAGGACATACTGATACCATTGCGCCTAAAAAAGATCAAAGAGAAAGCTATCTTTATAATTTAAATCTTTCATCTGCTAGAGCACAATCTGTGTTAGAGTATATAAGAACATTAGACTCTTATAAAAAATTGGATGCAATTAAAAAAGAAAAGCTTGATTTTCTACTTACAGCAAACGGAATGTCATTTTCAAGAGCATTAAATAAAAAAGGAGAGGTTTCTACCT
>NZ_JBBCQL010000490.1:0-255 GCF_037149975.1 Chryseobacterium sp. VD8
TAACATCATCGTTTTGACGGTGTTATAGTTATTGTTTTGTTAAAATATGATGATTTTTAAGAAATTATTTTTGAGTTGATGTGATGCAGAATCACAGAAATAAAAAAGACCTACATTTCTGTAAGTCCTTTTTGCTCCTCCTGCTGGGCTCGAACCAGCGACCCTCTGATTAACAGTCAGATGCTCTAACCAACTGAGCTAAGGAGGAATGTCCTTTGTTTTAAGTGGTGCAAATATAGGACGAATATTTATACC
>NZ_JBBCQL010000491.1:0-255 GCF_037149975.1 Chryseobacterium sp. VD8
TTCGAAGATCGAACAAATACTATACAACCTCATCGGTAATTCTCTGAAGTTTACCAACAAAGGAGAGATCAGGGTAGAGTGCACATTTTTGGAGGATGATCCGGATAAGCAGAAGATAAAAATAAGTTTTGTGGATTCCGGAATAGGAATGAGCAAAGAATTCATCGAAAAGATCTTTAAAAAATTCTATCAGGAAGATGCATCCATTGCCAGAAAAGTAGGCGGAACCGGTTTAGGAATGGCGATCACCAAAGA
>NZ_JBBCQL010000492.1:0-255 GCF_037149975.1 Chryseobacterium sp. VD8
TACCAGTGTAAAACAGAATGCTTTTTATGGCTGGCCGTATTCCTATTTCGGTAAAAATGAAGATCCGAGAAGAAAAGGAGAAAGACAGGATCTTGTACAGAAAACCATTGTTCCGGATGTTCCTTTGTGAAGTCATACGGCCTCTTTAGGTTTAACATTTTATACAGGTTCACAATTTCCCGAAAAATATAAAAACGGAGCATTTATCGGACAGCACGGATCTTGGAACAGATCTTCTTTGGTAGGATATCAGGT
>NZ_JBBCQL010000493.1:0-255 GCF_037149975.1 Chryseobacterium sp. VD8
CCAGAAATCTAAAAACAGGAAACAGAAGGAATCCAGAAAAAACCAACAAAACCAAGCGGTAGAATTTAAATAAATGAAAAAAAATTATCATACCTATTTTAAATTTTTAATCACCTGCGGAATGGCTTCCGCAACCCTTTCCTGCAGTAATACACGATTTCTGAAGAAAGGACAGATGCTTTACACAGGTGCAGAAGTGAAGATTGAAAACGATACTTTGCCGAAAAAGGAAAAGAAAGATCTTCAGAGTGCGCT
>NZ_JBBCQL010000494.1:0-255 GCF_037149975.1 Chryseobacterium sp. VD8
GGAAAGGAATATTGAAAAATATAATTAAAAAAATTATCAGAAAAATTAAGGATATACCGGAATATTTTATGGGAGTGAATTCCATTCTAATGAATGTTTTTCCGTTTTCATCATTTATCGTACCTCTAATATAAGGATTTGGAGAACTCATATCAAAAAGATGTCTTCTTCTCATAATCAAAAATTCGTTTTTATTCAAATATCCTTTATATTCATATCTTTTTGGAATTAAATATTCTGAATTTTCAAAAAAAC
>NZ_JBBCQL010000495.1:0-255 GCF_037149975.1 Chryseobacterium sp. VD8
TCCTGACAGAAATAATGAAAAAATAACAATTTTCTTCAACTCAGTTTATTAGTAATGCAAAAATAATCCTTTTTCGTACTTTTCAAAATATTTCTCACATTATTTATATTTAAATATTTAAGTTTTGGGAAAATTGAAGACTTATTGAAGGGATCAGGTAAGTTCCAAGGTATTACAAACCGCTTCCGGGATAAGATTTAAAAATTTAATGCAGAAGTAAAAATCAACCCCATTAATGATTATATTTGCAAAGTC
>NZ_JBBCQL010000496.1:0-255 GCF_037149975.1 Chryseobacterium sp. VD8
TGGTTTGCCGACGTTTTGGCATCAGAAGTCTTTAAAGCCAATCCGAAGCTGAAAACGGTTTTCGAAGAATACCAGAATAAAGGATTATTGAATTCCAGTCTTGAAAAAAATCAGGAACTGAAACAGTGGTTATTAGAAGAAACCCCGTGGGTTCTGGAAAGTAAGAATGAAGAAGAACAGATGTCGAAACTGGCTTTGCTTTTCGATGTCAATTCAATGAAAAATTCAATTCATCAGGATTGGGAAGATTTAGAG
>NZ_JBBCQL010000497.1:0-255 GCF_037149975.1 Chryseobacterium sp. VD8
GCTCAGCATGAATTTCTTCCAGAGCCTGATAAAAATAATCTACTCTTCTGTCTGATTTATCTTCAAGCTTATCAAGAATTTCCTTATCAAAAATAAAAACCGGAACTACTTTTAAACCGGCTTCAAGTGCATGAAACAATCCTGTATTATCTTCCAGTCTGATATCTCTTCTGAACCAGAAAATATTTACTTTTTCTTTTTTAGACATAATGATTTATTAACCCTGTTTTCTCTACAAAAATCAGACTAATTTTT
>NZ_JBBCQL010000498.1:0-255 GCF_037149975.1 Chryseobacterium sp. VD8
GTGTTTTCGTTAAATCCGTTAATGAGTGAAAAGGTTCCATTCGTTGCAAAAATCAAAGCAAAAACAATGGTTAAATTACTGATTCCCTTCATGTTGGGAACAATACTGGTTTCTATATAATTTCGGATGTCACCTTCTATATTGGACGGGAAAACATTATGCAGCAGAACTTCAAAAATGTAAAACTGAAGTTTGTCGTAGTGCGGCATATACGGCAAAACCGAAAGCAGGAACAGAATAAACGGAAAAAGACTG
>NZ_JBBCQL010000499.1:0-255 GCF_037149975.1 Chryseobacterium sp. VD8
GATCTGAGCTTTGATATCTTCTTTTAATTCTCTCTGATGAACTGTTTTTACACTTGCAACGGTTCCTACAGGCATAAAAATAGGCGTCTGAATCTTACCGTGATCCGTGGTAAGTTCTCCCGCTCTCTCCTTTCCCTCAGAGGTTTTTTCTATATTAAAAAACTTTTGCATCTTAAATTATCTCGATAAAGCAGGAGGATTCTGAAGATTTCCTGATTTATTTTTTTTATCCTTTACATACTGATCCGCTTTGGG
>NZ_JBBCQL010000500.1:0-255 GCF_037149975.1 Chryseobacterium sp. VD8
TTCCTGTAATCACAAGAAGGTGTATCGTATTTACAAAAAATTAGGATTGAATCTTTTAAGGAAACGCAAGAGAAGATTGGCTTCGAGAGAACGAAAAAATCTGGAAGTTCCAAGAAACTACAATGAATTTTGGAGTATCGATTTTATGAGTGATGCGCTTTTCAATTCGAGAAGATTTAGAACATTGAATATCATTGATGATTACAACCGCGAATCAATTTGGATTGAGATTGGGCTTTCCATCGGAGCGATTCA
>NZ_JBBCQL010000501.1:0-255 GCF_037149975.1 Chryseobacterium sp. VD8
TGGTTTGCCGACGTTTTGGCATCAGAAGTCTTTAAAGCCAATCCGAAGCTGAAAACGGTTTTCGAAGAATACCAGAATAAAGGATTATTGAATTCCAGTCTTGAAAAAAATCAGGAACTGAAACAGTTGTTATTAGAAGAAACCCCGTGGGTTCTGGAAAGTAAGAATGAAGAAGAACAGATGTCGAAACTGGCTTTGCTTTTCGATGTCAATTCAATGAAAAATTCAATTCATCAGGATTGGGAAGATTTAGAG
>NZ_JBBCQL010000502.1:0-255 GCF_037149975.1 Chryseobacterium sp. VD8
TTAACGCGCAGAATCTGAGTAACTCTCCTTATGCAACTTACGGAATCGGAGATGTAAAATATGATAATACGATCGAAACTACCTCAATGGGAGGTATATCTACCGCTTTTATAAGTGATTTTACAAGAAATTTCAATTTTGCAAACCCTGCAAACAATGCTAATTTCGAGCTTACAAGTATCAAGCTGGAAGCTACCAACGAAAACAATTACTTTAAAACAAACTATAACAATACGAAGTCTACCAAACATTCTA
>NZ_JBBCQL010000503.1:0-255 GCF_037149975.1 Chryseobacterium sp. VD8
ATTCAGCATTGATTTTTTCAATAAGTTCCTTCATAATAGGTTGTATATTTTTTTTACGGCTGCAAATATAATTGTTTATTAGCTTTTGTGCAGTCCCTTTCGGTGTCATATCAAAAATGGCTGATATCTCTCAATGTTTTTTATCTTTATGACAACCATACTAAAATATACATTCTTACTCAACTGCTATGAAACTACCTGCTGAATTAGAAGACGAATATGTGAAAGAAGTGATTTACAATCGTTCTTTATCAG
>NZ_JBBCQL010000504.1:0-255 GCF_037149975.1 Chryseobacterium sp. VD8
TGCTCACCGGCAATGGTATAAATTTCAGATTCATTGGTGCTGCTGAATGTAGGAACTCCCCAACGTGTATCAAGATCAATGGTTTCCACGGGGATATCCCATCCCGTTCCGGCCCATCCAAATTTATTATCACTGTTGTAAACCAGAGATACGCTTGGCTGGAATCCTCCGATTCCTGCAGGAATTTCTATAGGATACTGTACATTGGCACTTCCCTGCTGATTAGGGGTAGGCGGAGAAATAAGGTTAATCTTC
>NZ_JBBCQL010000505.1:0-255 GCF_037149975.1 Chryseobacterium sp. VD8
TTAACGCGCAGAATCTGAGTAACTCTCCTTATGCAACTTACGGAATCGGAGATGTAAAATATGATAATACGATCGAAACTACCTCAATGGGAGGTATATCTACCGCTTTTATAAGTGATTTTACAAGTAATTTCAATTTTGCAAACCCTGCAAACAATGCTAATTTCGAGCTTACAAGTATCAAGCTGGAAGCTACCAACGAAAACAATTACTTTAAAACAAACTATAACAATACGAAGTCTACCAAACATTCTA
>NZ_JBBCQL010000506.1:0-255 GCF_037149975.1 Chryseobacterium sp. VD8
ATTTTGATCTGATGGGAGAATACTACTTTTCAAATGTGGGAATTCTGAGTGGGGGAGTATTCTATAAATCTATTACAGACCCGATTTTTCAGGATTCTTTCATCGGAAACTACAACGGAATAAACGGTGTACAGTTCACCGCACCAAATAACGGAAAAGCAGCTTCACTAAGCGGAATCGAATTGGGCATCAACAGAAGATTCGATTTTTTACCCGGCTTCCTGCAATATTTCGGAACACAGCTTAACGCCACTT
>NZ_JBBCQL010000507.1:0-255 GCF_037149975.1 Chryseobacterium sp. VD8
TATTGGCATTTTTGGTATCATTCATTTTCCTGTAGAGATCGCCTACTTTTTCTTTCTGTTCGAGTTCTTTGTACAAATCGATTGCTTTTTTATACTGATTTGCTTTTTCGTAGCAGTTTGCGGCTTCTGATTTATTCTTTAATTTTTTAAGATAAATAACCGCCGCTTCATTGTATAAACCTCCGTCTTCCAGTGTTTTTGCCCCGCGATAGTAATCTTTCATTAAATTCATGTATACTTTTGCCGCTCTTTTAT
>NZ_JBBCQL010000508.1:0-246 GCF_037149975.1 Chryseobacterium sp. VD8
TAAAAGATTGGGATATCAGAATAAATTACGGAATCAAAACAGGATTTAATGATGCCTTTATTATAGATGGAGCTAAGAGAAAGGAGCTGATTGATCAGGACCCTAAAAGTGAAGAAATTATACGACCGTTATTAAGAGGGCGTGATATTAAGCGATACTCATTTGAATTTGCTGATTTATATCTAATTACGACATTTCCAAGCTTGAAAATAGATATTGAACTGTATCCGGCTGTAAAACAGCATC
>NZ_JBBCQL010000509.1:0-239 GCF_037149975.1 Chryseobacterium sp. VD8
TTTTCTGTAACCTTAACCCCTCTCTAAACACTCAATCTATACTCTCCTGCGCTTCCCCGTTTAGGGACTGCAAAGATACAAATCTTTTTCATTCCCGCAAATCTTATTTTATATTTTTTAAAAAAAAGTTTAAAATAAAACCCGCTTTAATCTGTAGCTTTAAAAAGACTTTTACCGTCTTCCCTCAGGATTCATTAAGTAATATTGCTTAGCTAAAAAGCTCTTCTGCGCTTACTGAT
>NZ_JBBCQL010000510.1:0-233 GCF_037149975.1 Chryseobacterium sp. VD8
TACTGATGGTGGACTGAGATTTTTTGACCTAAAACGATTCGACAGATTGGGTGATCTTTCTCCCAATAAACCCAATTGGCAAAATTTCAGAAGCTTGTGGCCAATCCCACAGTCTGAACTCATCCTGAACCCAAATCTGAACCCGCAAAATCCTGGCTATTAATGAAAGTTTTGCTGAAAATATATTCGGGAATGGTGATGCTAATCTGCGTACAAATCCTGGGACAAAAGTC
>NZ_JBBCQL010000511.1:0-228 GCF_037149975.1 Chryseobacterium sp. VD8
GTTGCAGAAAACAGTATCGATTTCAAAATCTTTAATCAGTTTTTTGAAAGCTTCAACAGGTTTATCGTGAAAAACGGTTAATCCGCTCTTATGTTTTTTAAGCTCAGCATGAATTTCTTCCAGAGCCTGATAAAAATAATCTACTCTTCTGTCTGATTTATCTTCAAGCTTATCAAGAATTTCCTTATCAAAAATAAAAACCGGAACTACTTTTAAACCGGCTTCAAG
>NZ_JBBCQL010000512.1:0-221 GCF_037149975.1 Chryseobacterium sp. VD8
TTCTATATTAATTTTTAAGCTTGGAAATGTAGTAATAAGGTATAAATCGGCAAATTCGTAAGAATATCGCTTAATATCACGTCCCCTTAATAACGGTCGTATGATTTCGGCAGATTTTGGATCTTCTGAGATTAACTCATCTTTCTTCTTCCCATCAATAATGAAGGCCTCATTATAGCCCGTCAATATCCCACGATAAATATTAATGTTCCAGTTTTTTA
>NZ_JBBCQL010000513.1:0-210 GCF_037149975.1 Chryseobacterium sp. VD8
TGAGCGGCTGCAGAAAGCTGATCACCATGCTGAACCTGGTCTGCTGCAGAAGCTGTTTATCGGTGGGCTGTTTCGAGCTTGGTTTGGGAATGCTTCTGATAATGTCCTGTCCGCGCCAGTTTGCGCCAACAATCGTTCCTACTTTTCCTGAAAATCCTCCAAGGATTCCTTTTGTTATTCGTGCCATTTTGTGCATTTTTATTGGTTAAC
>NZ_JBBCQL010000514.1:0-200 GCF_037149975.1 Chryseobacterium sp. VD8
GCAGCAGATTTGCTTTCTCAGGCAGAACACGGAAGCGACAGTCAGGTGATTTTCCTTTCCACAGACGAGAAACTTCTTAATGAAACCCTTCTGAAAACCCAAAAACAGCTTGAAGCACTTCCAAGAAGTGAAATGGCGGCAGAATCTTTGAAAAACAGCCACTTTATTTTATTGAATTCAATAGATGAAGCTTTGGAATT